>CAYZVB010000082.1:0-17582 GCA_964481315.1 uncultured Granulosicoccaceae bacterium | reverse complement strand
GCTTATGGCCGATTCTCACCGTACAGCCGAGTCTTCTTGCGAAATCCTGGTATCCTGCAGCGGCGGCAAGGCTAATTCTTCATCGGAATCCACCATCCTCGCTTACGCGTCGGGCTTCCAGCTTGCACGCCACGAATCAAAATACCAGTCGAAAGCCCTGGTGCGAGGTGGTTGAATCGGGTGTGGTGCCGGAGCGTGCGGCGATTCGATATCTGAAGCAGTAACTTTTGTGGCAAAGGTACGAGCCGCCTTTTAACAGCTTGCAACCCTTGTAGTGTTTTGCATGTTGTCTGGATTCTTTTGAACCGCCGGTGATCTTGATTCTGCCTGAAGACCATTCCCAGACGTTACCGCACATGTTGTACAGCCCGTAGCCGTTGCTATCGTAAGATTTTGCCGGTGCTGTTGCGTTGTAGCCGTCAGCACAGGTGTTGGTGACCGGAAACTTTCCCTGCCAGATATTGCACGGTTGAAAGTCGGTGTCATCTGGCTCGCGGTTGCCCCACGGAAACATCACGTCACCCAGCCCGCCGCGTGCGGCATGTTCCCATTCGGCTTCCGTTGGCAGTCGGCCACCGGCCCATTCGGCAAATGCCTTGGCGTCATTCCACGATACCTGCACCACCGGATAGTCACTGAGAAAGGCAGACTCTGAACCCGGCCCGTTAATCAGACGCCAGTTGGCACCTTCTACTTTGCGCCACCACTGACTGTTTGCTACTGCCTGTGTTTCTTTTAGCGAATCCGGGAGATGCTGGTAAAACACAAATGACCACCCGAGTTTCTCGGCTTCTGTGATGAACCCGGTGTCGGCCACAAAGGCGGCAAACATTTCGTTGGTGACCGTGGTGGTCATGATTTTAAAGGGTTGTACTTCCTGCGTTCTGCACGGGCTTTCCTCGTCAATGGGTATTAGCGGTCGACTCGTGCCAACTGTGGCAATTCCACCCGGTATATCAGCCACATCGAATGTGAGCCTGGAGCCGACAGGAGCCTTGCCTGCTGCCTGTACAGTGACGGTGGTTTCATCGGCACCGGTTGCAGGGGCCGTTGATTCACCTGCGCGTGGGTTGCAACAGCTTTTGTTGTTCACTTTTTATTGTCTGCAATAAGCGACAGTATTTCGAACAGAACGGCCGATGCAACATAGGCGGTGATGTTATTGGGGGAATCTTTGGTCGGCATCATGCAGACAACATCTCCGCCAATCACATTCATGCCTCTAATGCATCTGAGCAGTGTGGTCACTTCGTTCATGCGAAACCCTTCTTCACCGGGTTCGAGGTTGGATACGGCCGGTGCAACTGTCGGGTCAAGCGAGTCAAGATCAAAAGTAATATATATCGGTTTGCCGTTGAGCTGCTTTCGAATGGCATCGCAGGTAGCGGCAATGCCGATCTCACGATAACGCTGCATGGTAATGACTTCGTAGCCAAGGTCATAGGATGGTTGCAGCCAGTTAAGTGTTCGCGGGTTGCCTCTTAACCCAAGTTGCACTGAAGATTTTGCATCGACATCACCCTGATGAACCAGATACGAGCCCCAGTGTGCAGCCGACTTTTTGGCTCCCAGGAAATGATCGAGTTGCTCGAACACATCGGTATGTGCGTCGATGTGTAGCAGTGAGACTGGCTCGCCATTAGTGAGTTTGCCGCCACCCAGTGCCTGCACAATACCGCCGGTAATGGAGTGATCCCCGCCAATAGATACCGGGTGCACTTTTGCGTTGTCGAGCCTTTCTACAAATTCAGTAATGCGTTCTATACAGGCTTCATTGTCGTTGGCTTCCGGGAACGGTACATCGCCAACATCGGCTATGCGCGCAGTGGACCACGGGTCGATGTTGAATTCTGCGTGTACGCGACGGAGTTGCCGCGATACGTTACGGGTGGCGCGTGGACCGAGGTGTTGATCACGCTCGGTGGTGCCGTTGCCGGCTGAGTGCGGAACACCCAGTAGCGCGATATCGATTTCTGACAGGTTTTGATGATGCTCACAACCGAATAGTGTCGGTACCCCCCACCAGTACAGTGAGTCCATCATTTGTTCGGGCGTGAAGTCGTCGCTCACCGTTGTTCTCCTGCAGTTTTAAGCTAGTTGACACCCGGTAGTACACAGAGCATTTCATACAGCAGGTTGGCACCCACCAGTGCGGTATTGCCGGAAGTGTCGTACGGCGGTGACACTTCGACAAGATCGGCGCCGACAATATTCAGCCCTTTACAGCCGCGAACCAGTTCCAGTCCCTGCCAGATGGTGAGACCGCCAATTTCAACGGTGCCGGTGCCGGGAGCAAAAGCCGGGTCGAGACTGTCGATATCATAGGTCAGGTACACCGGTGCATCACCGATTGTTTTTCTCACCTGTTCTATTAGCGGGGTTAGTGACTTACCCCAGCATTCTTCAGCCTGTACCACGGTGAAACCCTGATCACGTGACCAGTTAAAGTCATCAGGTGAGTAACCGGTTCCACGCAACCCGATTTGAAATACTTTGTCGTTGATTAGCAGGCCGTCGTCCACAGCACGTCTGAACGGTGTGCCATGGGCAATCTTTTCACCGAACATATCGTCGTTAATGTCTGCATGTGCATCGATATGGATTAACGCTACCGGGCCATGTTTTTCTTTAATGGCGCGCAGAATGGGATAGGTGAGGGTATGGTCACCACCGAGTGTCAGTGGTATGCAATTGTGTGCGAGTACATCGTTGTAGAAGCTGGTGATGATGTCGATGGTTTTTTTGAGATCAAAGGTATTGATCGGCACATCACCAATATCTGCTACCTGTAGCTTTTCAAAAGGTGCAGCACCGGTGGCCATATTATACGGGCGTAACATGCATGACTCGGCGCGTATTTGCCGCGGGCCGTGACGTGTACCCGAGCGGTTGGATGTGCCGATATCGATAGGCACGCCGACAAAACAGGCATCAAGGCCTTCAGCAGTTTCCTGTGTGGGCAGCCTTAGCATGGTGGCAGGTCCGCTGAAGCGGGCCATGTCGTTTCCACCCAGGGGTTGATTGTACTGATTGCTCATGAGGTTCTCCCGAACAGGCGTTTGCTCACGACAAAGTCGCGAGAAACTTAACTATGCGCTGGCAGGCATCCTTTAATGATGCGTCGCTGAGCGTAAAAGATATTCGTACCCAGCCGAACGCGCTTTTGCCGAAAGCGCCTGCGTCGAGTACCGACACGCCGGTGGCGTCGTACAGCGCGTGGCTAAAGTCGTTACCGTTATCAAAGTAGTGACGTACATCGACCATGACATACATTGCAGCTTCCGGCTTCAACACCGGCAGGTGCTGCGCTTTGGCCAGCTCGTCGCAGACAAGATCACGGCGTCGTCGGTAAATGTCACGCATTTCAAGGCTTGCATCACGTTCGTCGGTGAGTGCATGCACGGCTGCTTCCTGTATAAAGCCGGGCAACCCGTACAACATACATAACGCCAGGTTGTCGTAGTGCTCGGCCAGTATTTTTGGTGCAATGCTCCAGCCGCTGCGCCAGCCTGTCATGGCGTGTGATTTCGATAAACTGTTTACCGTGACCGTGCGTTCTGCCATGCCGGGTAGCGATGCAATAGAGATGTGCTCGCCTTCGAATATCACGTCGGTATATACCTCGTCCGAAATCACCCACAAATCATGTTCGATAGCAAGTTTAGCAATAGCCGCGAGTTCGTCATGTGTCATCACCACACCGGTCGGGTTGTTGGGGGTGGTGATAACAATTGCTTTGGTGCGTTCGTTAATGGCTGCTTTAATCAGATTAATGTCGGGCCTAAAACCGTTTTCTGCAGGCTGCGCTACTGGAACCAAACGGGCACCGCCAATCTGCAGGCAGGCTTCGTAGCTGACATACATGGGTTCAAGTGCAATAACTTCATCGCCGTGGTCAAGCAGAATTAAACTGGTAGAGAACAATGCGTTCTGGGTGCCGGCAAATACAAAGACGTTATCGCGTTCGGTTTTAACGCCGGTGCGTTTTTCAAAATCGGCGGCAATGGTCTCTCGCAGTTTGTCGCGACCGGGAACCGATGCGTAATGTGTGTCGCCGCCCTTCAGGTGTTGTACTGCTTTTTCAATGATAGGTGCAGGCGTTGGAAAGTCCGGATCACCAACACTTAATACGATAACGTCTTTGCCTTCGTCGGCAGCACGTTGTGCTTTAACATGGATATCCCATGCCTCTGCGCCTTCGCCGCTAATGCGTTCAACCAGTCTGGATAGTTTCATTAAAATATTGCTTCTATCAGGTAAGGCCCTTCACTGGCTAGTGCGGCCTTGAATTCACGAATCAGCGTAGTGGTGTCTGACGCTTTTGCTGCCGGCACCCCCATACCTTTTGCTAACGCTACCCAGTCGAGGTCGGGGCGGTTAAGCTCCATCATATCGGTGGCGATTGACCCTGCGTTAGCACCGACGTTGCGAAGTTCGTGCTTGAGTATGGCGTAGGCGCGATTCGATAATAAAATGGTGGTGACGTTGAGGTTTTCGCGTGCCTGTGTCCACAGGGCCTGCAGTGTGTACATGCCGCTGCCGTCGGCTTGAATGGCAACGACCGGTCTGTCGGGGCAGGCGACTGCCGCACCTGTTGCCAGTGGGAAGCCTATGCCGATAGACCCGCCGCAAATCTGCAGCCAGTCGTGTGGTGCTGCACCAGCCGTGGGTTCCGGTAATTCACGTGACACGGTAATACCTTCGTCGGCGACAATGGCATTTTCAGGTAACAGTGCGGAAATTATTGTCGCGATACTTTTATGATCGAGTGAGCCCTGATTTGGCAGCGCCAGTTCGAACCTCTCCTGTACAACCGGTGTGATGTCCTGTGCATTGAGCTCGTAAGCCAGTGCATTTAGTGCGGCGGCACTGTCTTGCTCTATGGTGCATAAGGTATGCACTTCGCTTTGTTCAGGCCACAGGCAACTGGGTTTATCCGGGTAGGCGAAAAACGCCACCGGTGCTTTGGCACCAACACAAATAATATGCTTAAAACCCGACAGTGTTTTCAGTGCCGCATCAACCGCATACGGAACGCAGGTTAGCGGTGTTCTTCCTGCGCCGCGGGCAAGGCGTGCGTTGGAGGTTTGCCCCAGTAAAGTGGCATTGGTTTTCTGAGCGATTTTGGCAGCCACTGCCAGTGGTTCTTCGCGCAGGCAGGGCCCTGTCATAATCAGTGCTGCAGGCTCTCCGCAGTTAAGCACTTTTGCAATACGGCTTATAGTGTCGTCACTGACTTGTTGCGGTGCTGCAGGTTTGACGGGTGCGACCGGTCCTTCAGAAGTTTCCCAGGCGGTGTTGGCCGGTAAAATCAGGCTTGCAACCTGGCCGGGGTAAGTGGCTGCTGCTGCTACCGCCTCGGCACCAAGTTGCGCAATGCCGGTGGCAGAGGTGCCGGTTTTTACCCAGTTTGATACGGGTCCGGCAATACCTTCAATGTCTGCGGTTAACGGTGCGTCGTGTTCGATGTGATAAGACGCATGTTCTCCTATAACATTAACAATGCCGCTGTGTGCTTTTTTTGCATTGTGTAGGTTTGCCAGCCCGTTGCCGAGGCCGGGCCCGAGGTGCAGTAGCGTGACAGAAGGTTTGTCTGCCATGCGGTAGTAGCCGTCGGCGGCACCGGTAACTACGCCCTCAAACAACCCAAGCACACACCGCATTCCACCAAGTTTGTCGAGGGCTGCAACGAAGTGCATTTCAGAAGTGCCGGGGTTGGCAAAGCATGTGTCGATGCCGGAGTCGATTAATGTCTGAACCAGTGCTTCAGCACCGTTCATGGTATTGACAGGTTCAGTCATAGTGTTCAGCTGTTTGTGTGTGGTTCGCGTTGTATGTGATTTTTAATGGCTTAATAGTCTTCACACCAGACTTCGATGCGGTGTACCACGTTGTTACCAAAACCGGCGGTGTCCCAGGGTGGTTCGGGTGGCTGGCAATTACCGTCTTCGTCTGTCGCGCGGCAGCTTAGCGTGTGGTTGCCTTCAGTTGCCTGCCAGTCTGCTTCCCAGTAACTCCATGCGTAGGGATCTTTTGCCGGAACCAGCCGAGCCTCGTGCCATTGATCGTCAACACCAAGTTCAACTTTGGCGATTGGTTTGCCACCGCCGCACCAGGCACGACCAACAATTTTGGTTGTTCCGGGTTTAACGAGTCTTTTGCGGGTACTCCAGTCAGGGATGCCGGGTGGTACGAGCAGGGATTTAACCCGCATTTCGGTGACCGGTATGCCGGCGTCTTCAGGGGAGTTGCGGTAGACATAGGTACCGACCTGCTGATGTCCGGTAAAGGCGTGGTCAATCGCTTCGATTTCTGCCAGCCACTTAACGCTTGCCATGCCGTACCAACCCGGCACTATTAAACGTAACGGATAACCGTGTTGTGGTGCCAGTGGCTGACCGTTCATTGCATAAGCCAGCATAATATCCGGGTGATGGGCCATGTTAACGCCAAGGCTTCTGGCAAACTGATGTACTTTGCCGCCGTCAATACCAACGTCGGTGCCGTGAAATACAACTTCTTTGCAACGCTCTGTAATACCCGCCCGCTGCAGCAGTGGTTGTAGTTGCACGCCTGTCCAGTCGGCGGTGCCTACTGCTTCATAACCCCACGGCTGACTGGGCCAGTGAGGGTCTAGCAGTCTGCGGCCGTTGCCCGCACACTCAAGCGTGACGCGTTGCGTGATTTGCGGCAGTGCACGGATAGCATTGAAGTCGATACTAAACGCCTGATTAACACAGCCGTGAAATTTCAGTTGCCAGTCAGCAGCGTTTTCGACAAACGGAATATCAAAATGACTGAGCAGGTAGTGGGCACCCACCGGAGTGATGTCGTGCTGTAGCGACTCCAGCAACGTGCCACTATTGCGGTTGGATAAAGCAACTTCGTGTTCTGTAAATGTGTTGTCGCGATGCTGCTTTGCGGCCGGGTTTAGTAACGGGTTGGCCACAACGACTATTGCTCCTTACGAGTGAACACCGGTTCGGTCGCGGTAGAGAGTTTCTTGTTGTAGCGGTAGCCTGCAGTGTTGAATTCTTTTAGTGATTCGATGTCTTTAATGCGATTGTCGATAATGTATCGAGCCATCATGCCACGAGCTTTTTTGGCAAAAAATGAAATCAACTTGTATTCGCCGTTTTTTCTGTCCTTAAAAACCGGGCTTATCAGTTCGGCATCGAGCTTATGGGCATTAACCACTTTAAAGTATTCGTTGGAAGCAAGATTAAAGACCAATGGAGACTTCTGCTTTTTTAGTTCGCTGTTAAGCGAGTCGGTGACTCTGTCGCCCCAGAAGTGATACAGATTCTGACCGCGTTTGTTGACGAGCTTGGTGCCCATTTCAAGGCGGTAGGGATGCATCAGGTCGAGCGGGCGAAGTACTCCGTAAAGTCCGCTCAGGATACGCAGGTGCTTTTGCGCAAATTGTACGTCGCGCTTTTTCATGGTGTCGGCCTCAAGCCCGGTGTACACATCGCCCTGAAATGCGAACATCGATTGTTTGGCGGGGCCGGGCTCGAGCGGTAGTTGCCAGCTTTTGTAGCGGTCTGTGTTGAGCTTGGCGAGCTTGTCGCTAATGTTCATCAGCTTGCCAATCTTTGGCGCTGACATTTTTTTCAGCTGATCAATCAGCTCCTGTGAGTCGTCAAGGAACTGTGGCTGGGTGTTGTCGGTGACAAGTGGCGGGGATTCGTAGTCCAGCGTTTTTGCCGGTGAAACGAGGATCAGCATAACCGGTAGCTCTTAAGTGAAGATACATTAAGACTACGTGTGACTGCCGGTGCTGGCAACGTGAATTTGTTGTTTGAATTACCCGGGTTTACAGCAATAACCGGAGGAACGATTGCCCTCCGGTCGGGGGTGGGGTGTTGCTTTTTTTATGCGGCGTAATCAGTGGGCTTGCCGTGCTTTACGCTGTAGATGATGCTGCCGCGGTCAATGCCGATGTCACGCAGTTGCGCGTCGCTTAAACCACGCAATTCTGCGATTGCTCTGCGGGTTTCTGCACGGCTGACGCGTGCTTCGCTGCTGCGGCGGCGATTGACGTTTTCTTTGATGGAGGTAAAAAGGTTTTTCATGGTGTTTTCTCTGTAGTTTTTAAGTATGTACAGAGTATGCGGCCGCGAATCGGAATCAACAATGGTGAGTTGAAACCATAGTTTTGTGACTTGAAGTCACAAATGGTTTGCGACGGTGAATGGCATGAGTTTGCTGTCTCAGTGCCGGCGCCGGTTCGCGCTGTGGTGAACCGATTATTGCATTAGCCCATGCCGGTGATGCTGGCCAAATTTCGGATCAATATTATCAGACGGCTTAAACCGAAAACCATTGGACAGCCGAAACGTGCCAGCGTCACCACCTAATTAAGGGAAAGCCCGTGTTTACACTCCGGCACTGTCTTCGAGCGAGTTATCGAAAAACTCGACTTCGCCGGTTTCGATATCGTATTGCGCACCGACAATCACCAGTCCTTCCTGCAATATTCGTTGTTCCAGCAACTTAGAGCCGTGCTGCAGGTGCGCTACACAGGCGCGCACGTTTGAGCGTGTGGCGGCCGTTTTTAGCTCTTCCGGTTTGTTAACCAGATCGGTTTCGAGCAATGTTTCCACCGAAGGGCGGATACGATCGACAATTGCATGCAGGTTTTCGCTGCGCTCTTTCAGCGGCAGACGCAGTTGATCGAGTGTGGCTGAAATAGCACCACAGTGGGTGTGCCCCATGACAACTACCAGTTGTACCCCGAACGCTTCGGCGGCGAACTCCACGCTTGCCACCTGCGAAGGTGCGACCACGTTGCCCGCCACTCTAATGACAAACAGATCGCCCAGGCCCTGATCAAAAACAATTTCGGCCGGAACGCGGGAATCGGAACAACCCAGAATAATGGCAAAGGGTTGCTGACCCTCGACAAGGTCGTTACGTCTTGCCTGATAGTCGTGCGCATCAGCGGTGCATTCGTTGTTGACGAAGCGGGCGTTGCCCTCACGAAGGCGATTAAGTGATTCCAGCGCGTTGTTCACAGAAATGTTTCCCTGATGCCGATCGAATTCTGGCGCAACATTAGGGGCTAACCGCACGAAATTCAAGATGCAGTGTGTGACGCCGGTGTTTACCTATTGCAGGTATTGCTCGAAACCTTCTTCCGGCTCGAAGTATCCGTCCTGCCACAGTAACCTTGTCGGGCCCGGCATTAGCTTATTGGAATCGCTATGTTCACGGTCACCCGGGTACAGCAGAATGCGTTTGTGGTTGCCGCTGCTTTTCAGCACCTGCGGTTGAATGCAGTAGGTTGGTGTGCGGTTAGCCTGATCGATGCAGGAAGCAGTTGTTGCGTGCGTACACAGCGCAACCAGTGTCATTATTTGTGGCGGAGCCAGGGTGATTTTGTGGTCCAGGTAATCCTGCAGGGCTTGCCGGGGAGTGATCCAGTTGCTGTCGGTTGCCTCACTGCCGTCGTGTATGGCGGTTTGTCCGTCGGGAAGGGCTGCCACAAAGAACCGTGCATCAAATCGCTTTTTCATCATTGAAGGTTCGTTGGGTGTGATCCAGCGCGACCACGGATGCACGGCACCTGCGGTAAGTACGACGCTTGTCTCTTCACTGGTTTCCCGTACCGCTGCCTGAAACAATGCGCAGGCTTTTTTTACAGGAATGTCTTCGGCAAGTAAATTTTGAGGCTGTGCAGATAACTGTGACAGCACTTCGGCTTCATGTTCGAAGTCGGCATCGTCAACTTTGCCACCGGGGAAAACCCAGGCCTGGTTCATTACCGTGCGGCTGTTACCGCGACACAACAACAATACTTCAAGTCCGGCAGCGCCGTCTTTGATCAGGATAACCGTGGCTGCATCCCGCGGTGGTGTGCTGATGGTTTCGTCGTTGAGTGTGTTTGTCATGCTTACTGTCGAAGTTTATAGCCGGTTTTAAACATCCACCAGACAACCGCCAGGCATAACAGCAGAAACGCCAGTATGCTGATCAGGCTGATGCCAACGGGTACGTCGCCAACTTCAAAAAAGCTCCAGCGAAACCCGCTTATTAAGTATAACACCGGGTTGAAGTAGGAAATCTTTTGCCACAGTGGTGGCAACATATCTACTGAATAAAAGCTACCACCCAGAAACACCAGTGGTGTAATGACCAGCAAAGGAATTAACTGCAGCTTTTCGAAGTTGTCTGCCCATATGCCAATAATAAAGCCGAATAGTGAAAAGGTAATGCAGGTTAAAATGAGAAACGCCAGCATCCATATCGGGTGTTGTATTTCAAGATCAACAAAAAAACCTGCGGTCAGTAAGATAATAGTGCCGATAATCAGTGACTTTGTTGCTGCTGCGCCAACGTACCCGAGCACCACTTCAAAGAACGACAATGGAGCTGACAGAATCTCGTAAATCGTGCCGGTAAACTTCGGGAAATAAATACCGAACGATGCATTGCTGATGCTTTGCGTCAGCAGTGAAAGCATGACCAGTCCGGGTACAATAAATACGCCGTAAGAGACGTTTTCAACCGACTGTATTCGCGAACCAATGGCCGAGCCGAACACCACAAAATACAGACAGGTAGATATTACCGGCGACGCGATACTTTGCAGTATCGTGTTTCGCGTCCGCTGCATCTCGGCTTTGTAGATCACACTGATGGCATGCCAGTTCATGATTGTTCGGTTACCAGGTTGACGAAAATATCTTCAAGTGAACTTTGTGATGTGTGGATATCACGCAGCGTTAGACCGGCTGTATTGATTGCCTGCATTAGTGCCGTAATGCCAGTGCGCTCCTGTCGTGTGTCGTATTGATAGATCAGTTGTAAACCGTCTTCGGAAAGAGTGAGATCGTAGTTGCTGAGTGAGTCGGGAATTGCGCTTATCGGTTCGCGTAATTCAACGGTGAGTTGTTTGCTGCCAAGCTTTTGCATCAGTGCAGCTTTATCGTCTACCAGCAGTAGTTCGCCGTTGTTAATAATGCCTACACGGTCGGCGATTTCTTCGGCTTCTTCAATGTAGTGCGTTGTCAGAATAATCGTCACGCCTGACTCGCGCAGGCGGTTGACGAGTTTCCACATGTCCTTGCGCAGTTCCACATCGACCCCCGCGGTGGGTTCGTCCAGAAACAGTACCCGCGGTTCATGCGACAGTGCTTTGCCAATTAATACGCGCCGTTTCATACCGCCGGAAAGGCTCATCAACAGGCTGTCACGTTTTTCCCAGAGTGATAGATCTTTCAGCAGGTTTTCAATGTGTTGTTTGTCCGGTGCCTTACCATGCAGGCCGCGACTGAATGCCAGTGTGCTGGCGACCTTTTCAAATGCACCCAGTGTGAGTTCCTGCGGCACCAGTCCAATCAGCTTGCGAGTGTGCCGGTAGTCGCGGCCGATATCGTGTCCGTCGACGGTAACTGTGCCTGACGTGGGAGACACAATGCCGCAGATAATCGATATTAGTGTGGTTTTACCCGCGCCGTTCGGGCCAAGCAGTGCGAGTATTTCGCCGCGCTGGATATCGAGATTGATATTCTTTAGCGCCTGGTGTCCCGAGCTATACGCTTTGCTAAGATTTTTTATAGATACAATTGGCTGCATAGTGTTGTTTCGGGTGAATCAGTGCGTACGAGCATAGCGCGTTGCGAGTCTTGTGACTGAAAAACCGTTGCCTGCCACTGGCGCGTACGTATTTACGCAGCAAAAGCTGACGCAGCGCTAATTAGCCACAACAATCAGTATTTTTATTGTGGTGCGTTAACCGCGATCTGTCGATGCTGCCGTGTAAAAAAGGGCTTTGATCAGGCCTTCGTCATTACACGCACCTTGCTCAGCAGAGTAGGGCGGCTGTTGTCTGGTGTGGGTTTCACTGAGTTTTTGTTAGCAGTTATCCCTGCTGCCTGTAAATCGTTTACCGTCGATTGCAGCTGTACGAGTCTTCGTTCTTTACTGATTAGCTTAGCTGAAAGGGTCTGGTACTTTTCTTTGTAGCTGTCGTTCTCATTGTCATCATTCAGGCCGGGTTGGTTGTCACTGGTACCGCCAGCTTTGATTGGGACAATGTTGGTGCCGGAGGTTCCGTCTGTTTTGCCGTTGTTTTGTTCTGTCTGCTGTTGTTGAGATGGCTGTGCGGTTGAAGCATTGTCAGACGCCTGTTGTTCAAGCGCTTTTTTCTCCAATGCTTCTTTTTCAAGTGCTTCGAGCTTATTTTGCAGCGCTTTTATTTGCTCATCCTTTACCTGCAGCAGCTGGTCGCGCAATACAGTTTTGTCGTCACCTGTCTGATTGTTGACAAACGTGTTGTCAGAGGGTGTCTGCGGGCCCCTTAAGTCAGGCGTTTTAAGCTGCAGCTGAACTTCGGCAGTTGGTGCTGCTGCCTTCATTTTAGCTGCCGTCTTGTACGGTGACTTTGGCTTGCTGCCATCTGTGCGTGCGCTCGATGCGCCACTCTGTGCCAGATTGAAATGACGGTTCTTTTGCTTGCCAGGGTTGATATGGCTGGGTGCTAACAGTGCTTTGTGTGTTTCAGTGTCACTGCTGTGTCTGTCTGTAGCGGTTGTTTTGTCTTCTGTTACCTCGCCTGAAACGCCTTCTTTGCCACTGTTGCCAGTTTGCGTCTGATCACTTTTTATTTGATCGTTATTAGATTGGTGGCCTTGTTCTTTTTGTGCAAATGAAGGGCTGCCGGAGTTAGATGCCTGTGAGCGAAGTGTGGAGTGATTTGAGTTGTTGCCGGTCTGGTTATTAGTTTTTGTATTGGTAAAGTGAATGTTGCCCGGGTCGTTTACATTGGTTTGACTGTTTGGCTTTTGTTCTGGCGCATCAGTGCGGGAAGGCGCTTCAGAAGCAGTGCTGTTTTTGCTTTGTTTGTTGGTGTCTGAATTGTGTGCGCCTTGACTGTTTGCACTCTGACCTATCGAGCTTTGATTCCCTGCGCCCTGATCGGCAGCGATATTACCTGTTCCCTGGTTGCTTGCACTGCTATGTCCCGCACCGTGACTGCCTGCGTTGCGATCGTCTGCACCCGGGGTACCTGCATCGCTACTAAATCTGCCTGAGTCTGCGGCGAGGTTACTGTTTGAATGTTCGGAGCCGGCACCTGGGTTGTCGGTTGCGGTATTAGTTACTCCAGCGTTGTTTGCTGCATGCAGCCGGCCTCCGGCAATTGTAGCGTTTGGCTTTTCACTGGTGTGTGATGACTGGTTTGAATGCTGTTCAGATCCTTCGCCATCTCGGGTGTCACTTTTCGAAGTTGCCTGCGGCTGTTCTAAGTGCGATGCATTGGCATAGCGGTCTTTTGCCGTTGTATCTGATGTGACTGGCTGGTTGTTTCCAACGTGTTTAGATGAGCGTGAACTTGTCAGACCAGGTGACAATCCGTCAGTCGCTGTGTTGCCGGCGGTATGCTGACTGTTTGCATGATGTGGCTGGCCGTTGTGTTTATTGGCTGCCGCACTATTGGTTTGCTCGTGATTCCGGTTGTTGCCTGTTCTTCCATGCTCAACTTCGTTGCCTGGTTCCCTGTTTGCGGTGGTGAGCTTGTCCGGTATTTGATCTTTACCTTTAGTCGAAGCTCCTGTTTCGTTGTCAGACTGATGATCGGCTGATATTCCTGCAGCGGGTTCTTTACTTTGCTGTGCACCGGTTACAGTTGTCGATCTGTCTTGTACGTTGCTATTGGCTGCGGCCACAGCACCGTCGCGTGAACCGGATTCTGACTTGCCCGCACTGATAATGGTTGCGTCAGTCGTATTGTTTCGGTTGCGTGCGGTGGTTTCTTCTTTACCGCCCGTAAAATGAGTTTTGCTACCGAATGCATCTGTCGGTTGGGATTGCTGATTCGCCAGTGAAGGGTGCTGCGCCTTAGCTTCACTGCCACGCGTTGCTGAACCATCCGACTGTTTTGCGCGTGTTGCATCAGAGCGGTGGGCTGTGGCTTTCGCCTGATTTGTACCGGTACTTACAGGTCTGTTGCGATCTGACTGAGATGTTAAGTTGGCTATGTCTGATGGTGTTGCTGCAAGATCGTCTGTCGCTGAGTCGAGATCTGTGCTTTTGCTCGAGGTGATTCCATGCTGATCGGTCGAAGCCGACGCGCTCTGTGCGGTTGCCGGCGTGGTTTCAGAGGTCGGCATTTGCTGCCCGGCATTACCTGCAAGCTGATAACGGGTTGCGCTGCCTTTGATGCTATCTTTGCCGGATGCCCTGGCAGTGTCGCCCGCAGCGTCATCAGTCGCAGACCGAAAGTCCTTGCTCTGCCCGTCAGCACTTGCTCTGCTGTCCGGCAACGCTTGTCTGGTGAACCAGCCTTTCCCTCGCGCTGTCTTTTCGGCGCGAGTACCAGGATTGTTGCTCACACCTGCAGTTTGCCACCGGGTAGTTTCCGTACGGGCTGTGTCTGCAAGGGATTTTTCAGCCTCAAGGGTTTCGCTGCCCTGATAATTCTCTTCCGGCTCATCTTCTGGCGTGTTGAATATCCAGTGAAATAACGCCCACAGCACATAGACGGAGGCTGCAGGCAGCAGGATGGCAACCGCGGGTAATTCTGCGATTAACTCGGGCATAGAGCGTTCCCATGGGTTTTGACTGGTAGCGAGGCACAACATTTAGTAGAACGCGTAACGGACACGTCCAATCCGGCATTGTAACCAGCAGTGACGCTTAAGGTGGTTACAGACTGCAGGCGGTTGTTGGTGTCCTGACAGATGGATGTCGGTGGGGGTTGTCTGTTAGGGGTGATGTGAGTGCTGTTAAGTTACTGAAATGGTGCAATAAACTGTCTTTTTTGACTGGCTGATTCGGATGGTTCCGGCAGCGACAAGGTAATGTTATTTGGCTTGTGTTCAGGCATTAAAAAACGGTAATGTGGCGGGCTTTGTGAAAACGATGTCCGGGGTTTCGAATGTCCAACCGCATGCACCGCTTACTTGCTGCGCTTGTAGTCAGTCCTTTTTTTATTGCATTCACCGTTGCTGAGGCTCAGGTGCATTGTGCCAGTCAGTCCAGCGACGCTGATGGCGATGGCTGGGGTTGGGAAAACCACCACAGCTGCAAAATTACCAATACCAGCAAAGTTGCTGTTTGCTCTTTTGATAGCGATCCGGACGGAGACGGCTGGGGCTGGGAGAACGGCCAGAGCTGTCTGATGGGAAGTGGTCGACAGAACACCAATGCCACTCCTGACAACCACAATGCGTCCGGAGTGCCTTCCGGTATTCAGTTTGACCCGGCAACGCTCAGGCGGGTGGGTGGCAAAGGTGATAACTGGTGCCAGACCTGGGCTGCAGATGACAGCGTAATTACGGCTATGTCGGACGGAGACTGGTTCGATGGTTCATACCAGTACCACAGCCGGCTGTACCGGGTGACCGGCGACAGCAACTGGTTTTCGCGCAGTGAAGTAAGCGGTTACCCGCGGTTTCACACCAATGAGGATGGCTGGTATGGCTACGGCACACTTTCGGTTAACGGTGTTTTGTATTCGATGGTGTCAAAAGCGCAGAACGCCGCATGGTCTGCGGGCCCGTTTCGTGGTGTGAAAATGCTTCGCTCTTACGACAACGGGGCCAGTTGGTCACGAGTCGATCGCAATAATAATGATCGTTACATCGGTGCCAGTGATGCTTCAGTGCAGTCAATTGCTGCCAGTGAAATGTTTTTCTTTGAAGAGTTTGCACGTAACGGTCACGGGCGCGATGCCTATCCGTTTTCTTTTGTCAGCTTTGTGCAAAACGGCAGAGACCATCGGGCGTCGAAAGATGGTTACGTCTATATTTACTCACCTGAAAGTGCGCAAAGCAATCATTTGATGCTGGCACGTGCGCCGGCAGAACAGCTGGGGCAGCGCAGCGCATGGGAATACTTTGGCGGCTGGCGTGATAGTCAGCCAGTGTGGACTAACGACATCAACCAGCGCCAGGCGAATATCTATCTGCCGGAAAAAAATGGCCGCGGTGAATACTTTGGCTGGTACTCATGGCTGCCGTCAGTGGTCTGGAATGAAGGGCTGGGCTTATACATCATGGCTAACGGCGGTACTTACGGAGGCCATGGCATGAGCAACGCAGGGCATGACTACTATGGCAAGTGGATGCATACAAAGTCGGGGAGTCTGGGTTTGTGGTATGCAGATAACCCTTATGGACCGTGGAAACAATTCTATTACACCGACCACTGGTTACCGGATGATCCGGGTAACTTAACTTATCAGCCAAAACTTTCACCAAAGTGGATCAGTGCTGATGGCAGACGCATGACAATGATCTGGTCCGATGCAATGCGTAATCCGGATGGTTACAGCCACAGTGTTAATTACAAGTGGAACCAGATGCAGTTCGATATACAGATCAGGTAACTGGTTCGGTCTGCGTGCAGCGCTGCTGCGACGCAGACCTTAAGCCTATCGCGGTCGGCTGCGCGTTGCCTTTGACTTGCGTGTCCGCACTGTTCGGTCTGATTGTTCCCTGGGTGGTAAGCCGGTGTGTTGCGTTAGCAGTGTACCTTTGGCAGGTCTGCCTGAGCTGTTTTTACGTCTGGGGCTGTGGTAACCGTTGTCGGTGTCGGGCTGCCATCTGGGTATTAAGTGCTTTTTACCGTTGCCGATCAGGTCGGAACGTCCCATTTTTTTCAGCGCTTCTCTAAGCAGTGGCCAGTTAACCGGATCGTGATAGCGCAGGAAGGCTTTGTGTAGCCTTCTTTGTCGTGTTTTACGAACGGTTTCGACAGACTCACTGTCACGTGCAACTTTGCCCAGCGGGTTCTTACCAGAGTGGTACATTGCTGTAGCAGTAGCCATTGGGGATGGATAGAAAGTCTGTACCTGATCTGCTCTGAAGCCGTTGTGCTTAAGCCACAAAGCCAGATTCATCATGTCTTCATCGGTGGTGCCGGGGTGCGCTGCGATAAAGTATGGTATCAGGTACTGTTCTTTGCCGGCCTTGCGCGAGTACTTCTCAAACATCTGTTTAAATTTGTCGTAGCTGCCAATACCGGGCTTCATCATTTTGTCGAGAGGGCCGCGCTCGGTATGTTCCGGTGCAATTTTCAAATACCCGCCAACATGGTGGGTGACCAGTTCTTCGACATACTCAGGCGACTTTACCGCCAGGTCGTAGCGAAGCCCCGAACCAATAAGTATTTTTTTCACACCGGGCAGGTCACGTGCACGACGATATAGCTGTACCAGTGAAGAGTGATCGGTGTTCAGGTTAGGGCAGATGTCCGGGAATACGCATGACGGCTTTCTGCATGCGGCTTCAATCTTTTTAGATTTGCAGGCAAGGCGATACATGTTCGCAGTTGGTCCGCCAAGGTCGGAGATTACACCGGTAAAGCCCGGGACTTTATCTCTGATCAGTTCGATCTCTCTTATAATTGAATCTTCTGATCTGCTTTGTATAACCCGGCCTTCGTGTTCGGTGATAGAGCAGAATGTACAGCCACCAAAACAACCTCGCATGATGTTGACCGAGTAGCGAATCATTTCATAAGCGGGTATTCGTGCTTCGCCATAGGCCGGGTGAGGGATTCGTGCGTACGGTAAGTCAAATACGTAGTCCATCTCTTCGGTAGATAATGGAATCGGTGGTCGGTTAATCCAGATA
>CAYZVB010000081.1:8711-17609 GCA_964481315.1 uncultured Granulosicoccaceae bacterium | reverse complement strand
CAAGTACTGCACTGTGCGGGTAACTTGAGGCGAGTTCGCCTTTGTCTACATTGCCTCTGACAGCAGTGACCGGAGCAATGGCTGCGAGCTGATCGATAATAGTTTGTTTACCAATATCGCCACCGTGCACAATATGGTCGCTGCCCTGCAGTGCGGAAACAGCCTCGGGCCTGAGTAAACCGTGTGTGTCTGAGATAATGCCGACTGTTGTCATGCGTGTGGATATTTTCTGGCGGGCGATGGTCAAAGATACCGTGAATTCAATTGTTGACAAAGTAATATTAATTCCCGCAAATGCCATGTTGCCTGCAGGACACGGTACTGCGCTTTGCCGGTGTTGTTGTGGCTGCTGACGAACGCTTGCTGGCAGCGCTTCACCGTTCTGTAACCGGCTTTGCCAATGTGCCGTTCGGCGCACTGGAAGTCATGCCGACGACTGGTCTGGCACATGACCATATTATCGTGCACGGTACCGACTGGTTACTGAGGGTGCCGAGGCAAAGCCAGATGCGACTTTCGGCCTGTGATAATTTGCGTTATCAGGTGGCCTGTTTTGAGCGTATGTATGACAGCGGCCACACACCACGCTGCCATTTAGTAATTGAGCCAACAGTAGACATTCCCATGGGAGCGTTGCTGGTCGATCATATTCGTGGCCGGGCATTGAAAGCACCATCTGATATGCCACTTGTGGCCACTGCACTGGCTGCCATACATGCGCTGCCACTACCCGCGACTGTGCACAGAGGTCCGTTGCTAAACCAGCAAGACCCACTTGCAGAAACGTTTAACGAGGTTTGCACCCAGGCGCAGTTCCTTGGTCTGGCAGATCTGGCACCGGCGTCACTGTCACGTATTCGGTGTGAACTGACGCTGGCAGAACGCGACGTAAAAACGCTACCTGTGTCACCGGTGGCGCTGGTGTCGTTCGATGCGCATCCGGGTAACTTTGTGATTGATAACAATCAGCGCGCTTATCTGGTTGATCTTGAAAAAGGTCGCTACGGTGGTGCGGGGTTCGATCTGGCGCATGCCAGTTTATATACTTCTACCACCTGGGACCGGTCGAGTTACGCGGTGATGAGTGCAAAAGAAATACAACAGTTTTACACAGACTGGCGCAATGCCATGCCGGCTGCGCTTGCTGCGCACTGGCAGCCCTATCTTATGCCGATGCGTCGATTGATGTGGTTGTGGTCGGTCACCTGGTGTGCCAAATGGCAGGTGCAAAGTAGCGCTGCATTGATGTCTGCAAAGCATACTGCAGAGAATACGGAAGACTGGTCGGCCGATAATACCG
Source organism: uncultured Granulosicoccaceae bacterium (assembly GCA_964481315.1). Taxonomy (GTDB): domain Bacteria; phylum Pseudomonadota; class Gammaproteobacteria; order Granulosicoccales; family Granulosicoccaceae. The sequence goes on along the minus strand of CAYZVB010000081.1, from coordinate 16,309 downwards.
ACGCCGGTCTGGTGGCACATATTCGTGAGCGGGTTTCGCATTATCTGGCACCCGACACAATCGAACTTGTCTGTCGAGACTGGAATTGATAGCACCTGTCGTGGTTATTGTTCTGCAGTGTGGGCCTGGTGTTGAAACTCGATATAGTCAGTGATGTTATCCACATCAAATAAAGCATCTGTCAGTGCAATACGGTGCCTTGCAGACAAGCCTGCCAGCGTGTCTGACAAAGCGAATTCGCCGGACCATCTCACGTTGCTCATCAGGTGCCGACGGCGATGTGTGCCAGCCCTGCAGCCGGCCAGCCAGTAACCGCCGTCTTTTGCCGGACCAAACACATAGTGATTTCTTTGCAGGTGTGTGAATGCGCTTTTGATATGTTGTTGCCGGATAAAGGGAATGTCACTGCCAACGATTATGCAGTGCTGCCGGTGAAACTGTTGAAACACAAAGCGCATACGTCGCCCGAGATCGCCGCGAGACTGAACTACTATCGGCAATCCGGCAAATAGCGGATGGTGTGCATCGTCGGGAGCGGCGACTGCAATGTGTAGCTGCCAGGATCCGTGTCGAAGTTCTCGTATCAGATGCTTAAGGTTGCGCCGGTAGAACTGCAACGCCTGTAAATGGCCTATGTCTGCCGCCAGACGAGTTTTAACCCGCCCGTAGCGGGGAGCCCGGGCAAACACCACCAGTTGATAAAGTTGACAACCACTGGTTGTGATGTCACTGGTTGCTGTTGTCATGGCCGGCTTTCACAGTTGGCAAAGGCAGGACTGAATTGAAGGGTGGGAGTTGGCATCGCCGGTAAACCGTCGGGAACTTGGTTGCTAATTAAGTGTCTTTTGTAACTCATTGAATGCCATGCTCTGCAAATTATCCTGAAGTGCAGAGTTTCTGGCATTTAGGGCAACTCAGTTGATTGTCGTTACCTGATTTGCCGAACCGTAAACAGAATACTGGAAATTACGATGCGCAATAACCTTTCTTTAACAATGTGTGCCGTTGTGCTTGTCGTTAGTTCATCTGCGCTGGCATCCGGCGGTGGTGGCCATGACACCGGCGGTTTTTCGCAAAAGAAAATTGACCAGCTTTATGAGTTGGGCAAATCGTATTACAAATCTCCGCAGGCCGACGGCAGTCGCCTTGAATACTGTGTGCGCAATAATGACGAGCTTAAAAAGCTGTCACGCCGCTCGGTTAAGCCGTTCAAGCGCGGTCCGGTATCGGCGTTTGTTGATAGTCTGTACAGCTGTACCGACCCAGCAGTGAAAATTGCCGATGTTATCGATGATGAACAGGGCGAAGCAGTACTGCATTATCTGAACAAACGTTTCAAACTGCGACTCAGCAACGATAATACGTAAACTATAAGCCGGCTGTGTTGTCCGGGGAGCGACGGAACCCCCGGGCTGCCAGCGGTACGGTGATTATAATTGCGTACTCAACAGTCATCACCAGTGGTGATAGTTGTAGTGCATTGCTGCCGGTGGCGGCAACATAGCTGCCATAATAGTAAGAAAGCAGTACCGCGTAACCGGCAGTCCACGACCACCAACGTGGATAGAGCGCTGCAAATGGTAGTATCCACGCCACATACCACGGGTTGACTACCGGCAGCGCCAGCACGAAAGCCGCAAAAAGCCAGTCACCGCGGAACGCCGAAGGTGAATGTAACCAGCTGGTTACTGAATCTGTACCCAGCCGGGTGTGGTGGTCGGTCGGCAGTCGCTTTAACAGAGAAACAATTACGCCACCTGCAAAAAAAGCCAGCAGCAGGATTTTGATCGTCTGAAAGTTTAACGAGGTGAGCAGCAGACTGTAGGCGGGAGCATTGAACAGCCAGCTGTCTGCCATGGCGCGCAGCCCTTCCGGTGTCCAGATGGCGAGGCTGCCATAAACTAACGTAATGACCAGCAGACACGCTGCCGCTGCTGCAAGCATTTTCACACCGCGTTTGATTCTTAGCCCGGTGTTGCCGCGCCCGAGCAACAGATAGGGAATGACCAGAACTGCAAAAATTTTACTGCCGAGTGCAAGCCCGATCGCTATACCTGCAATTACTGCACGTGAGTGATGCATGGCAACACAAGCCAGTAATACCAGGGCGATGGCATGTGCATCCGGGTGGGCAGTAAGCGAAAATTCTTTCAGTATCAGCGGCGACCATGCGTACATCAGTAAACCGTGACCTGCGCCCATTCGCCACAACAGTACCAGTACTAACACATCGGATAAGCCGGCAAGCAATTGCAGCGGCCAGATGGCAGCCGGTTGTATCAGATACGCCAGTGAAAATATCCACTCGGTTACGGGACCGTAAACGGTGGCAATTTCCGGATAATTGATGAGTGACAGTATCGGCTCAAACGCGTCGGGAACATCACTGTCGAAAAATGCTTCCGGTGGCAGTGAATAGGGGTCACCGGTGGTGGCGGTCCTATAACCGTCCCACATGTAGCGGTAGTGATCGTATTCGAACAGTGGCTCGCCGTAAAGTGAGATCAGCCGTAACAGCAGTGCAGACAGCAAAATCCAGCTAAATGGCAGGCGGTAATTGTTTGTATAGGCATGAATAAGCGGTGGTAACGTGCATGTAATGATCAGCAGCGCACACACCAGAAACTGCACAACGGCGACAGGACCGGGCTGTCGCGAAATGTGGCAGATAACCGCCCACAGCGCGACCGTAAGCAAAGCTGAGGCCAGAAACACCAGGTGTTGGGGTAGTCGACAGAAAGTCTGTGTAGCGTCAGAAAATGTTGCGGGTGGTTGAACCATTTTAACGAACAAGTGCTCTTACTATTGTTATGTACATGAACAAAAACGTTTGCATCATTATACCTGCATTGAATGAAGCACCGTCGATTGGCCGGGTGATTGATGAACTATTCGCATTGCAGGTATGCAGGCATGGCTTTGCTGCAACCGGTAAGCCATCGATCCTGCATCATTGTGCAGGCAACAACAAATCTTACATTGCATCAGGCGCCTATTCAGTGCCGCTGTGTGAGCAAGGCTGTGAATCTGCTGACCGCCGTCTGGTCGATCATATCGTTGTTTGTGACAACGGCTCTACCGATGGCACGGCAGACATTGCCAGAGCCAGCGGCGCAATTGTGGTTAGCGAAGCAGAGAAAGGTTACGGTGCTGCCTGCCAGGCAGGCATGGCTGCAATGCCTGAAACAACAGATGTTATTGCGTTTGTTGATGCCGACTATTCGGTAGACGCCAAAGAGCTGCCGGCGCTGCTTTATCCGATCACCCTGGGTGCCGATATTGTGATTGGTTCAAGAACGCTGGGTCGGTGTGAAAAGGGCGCATTGTCGTTTCCGCAGAAATATGGCAACGCGCTTGCCAGTGTCATGATCAATTTACTATGGAACGCGCGAGTATCCGATCTTGGTCCGTTCCGCGCTGTCACCAGGGCCGCGCTAGGCGAAATTAATATGCAGGACCGTCAGTTTGGATGGACGGTTGAAATGCAGATCAGGGCTTTACAACTGTCTCAGGCCATGGTCGAAGTGCCCGTGACAACCCGCGTACGTATTGGCAAATCCAAAATAGGCGGCACTGTGAGGGGCGTTATAGGTGCTTCTCGCGGCATTCTCGGCACTATATTCAAGTTGTACCTACGACACCGGGGTGTTGTGTCTGACGAGAGTGTTAAGCGCGTTAATGTACGTTCGACTTCTGACAGGCTTGCGGAATAACTGTTATGCGTAAGCCGCTTGTGTTGATTGCAGGTTTTACCGTGTTAGCAGTAGTGGCGGCCGCTGGTTATTTTTTCCATTTGCGCAGCTCTACCAGTGCTGATCTTGATCAGCGCTGGTCAAACTCTAATCCGCAAAGCGATGTGAAAATCGATAACTCACAATGGCAGGAAATACTACTCGACTATCTGATCACCGATTCTGAAGTCGGTGTGAATTTGTTTGACTATGGCGGGCTGCTTGACGATGGTCGCGAACCGCTGGACCAATATATTGCCATGCTGGTGGCTGTCGATCCGCTGCGGCTTAACCGACAGGAGCAAAAAGCGTATTGGATGAATCTGTATAACGCCAGAACAGTTCAATTGATTCTCGATCATTATCCACTCAGCTCAATTACCTCAGTTGGTGATAATCCGGTTGATTTTGGTCCGTGGAATGATTACGCGGTTACAGTCAATGGGATAGATCTTAGTCTTAATGACATTGAACACCGGATTATCCGGCCGCTCTATCAAGACTACCGTATTCATTTTGCAGTTAACTGCGCGAGCATCGGCTGCCCTGATCTCGCCGCCGAAGCGTTCAGTGGTGACTTGCTTGACCAGCAACTGGACAATGCCGCAAATAGATATGTAAATCACCCGCGTGGTGTCCGTGTCGAAGGGAACAGGCTAATACTCTCTTCGTTGTTTGACTGGTACGCATCCGACTTTGGCAGCAACCTGCCGGAAGTACTTGCAACAATCAGTCAGCATTTCACCGCCGAAACTGTGCAGTCACTGCAGCAGTTTTCGGAAGTAGCTGATTATGAATATGACTGGTCTTTAAATGGTTATTGCTTTGAAGAAGATGAGTGTGGAACGTGACTTCTCCGGTGGCAGACCTTTGTCGAAGCAAGCAGGCAGCCGGTGCTGCAACAGGAAAAATATGAGTAAAAAAATACTGGCGGGACTGTTGTTGCTGCCGGCACCAATGCTGTTGGCAGACGGCTCGCCATGGATTGCAGATGACGGTTCGGCCAGTGTGAGTGTGAATGTGACTTCCGGTAGCACGCGGGACTTTTTTATCGGAGAGAACAGCAGCGACCTTGGCGGGGAGCTGGAAGGTACTTATGTCTGGCTTAACGGTAACTATGGTTACGATGATATCTGGGCGTTTGATATACGCACGGGTTATGCCGAAACCAGCTTTACCGGCAGCACCAGAGATCAAAGTGACATAGCTGACACCACACTTGGTGTCAGCTACCAGTTTATTAACGAGTTTGAGGCAGACAACGGCTGGCCGACGATTTCCGGTCGGCTTGCCTACACGCATGGTGGAGACTACGACCCGAATCTGATTGAGGCTATCGGTGATGGCGGGTCGGGCGTCGACTTGAGTTTACTGGTGGGTAAATCGCTCAACTCGTCTGTTGCAGTGTATGGAGACCTCACCTATCGCCAGCGAGACAATGATATTCCGGATGGTTTCAAGTATCTGTTAAGTGCCTACTACACTTCACCAGTACCTGGCCTGGGGTTTCAGTTGGCTTTTGCCGGTCTGCGTACTGACAGCGATGTCAATATTGGCGGGCCGAACTTTGGTGTTGATCAGTTTGCACAGACTGACCGCGACTCGGACTTTCTGGTCGGCGGTGTGAACTACAGTTTCGATAACGGGCTTGCTGTGGGGGTTTCCTATACTGCTGTGTTATCGGGAAAAAACGTTGCAGATACTGATGTAACAAATGTCAGTGTGAGTTACCGCTTCTAGCGCAATACAAATCGATGTGTCAGTGCCAACACCAGTAATTCTTGTATAAATGAGTTTAAATGATATGAATGAACATTATGTGCTTCGGCATTCGTCGGTGCTGCTGCTGGCAGCCTGCATTTCTGCCTGTGGTGGTTCTGGTGGTGGATCTACCGACACCACCGGTAATGCTAACAGCGGCAGTAACACGAATCCGGTAACCGGGCTTGCTACCGGACGGTTTGTTGACTCGGCGGTGAGCGGTTTGCAGTACGTGACGGCAACGCAGTCAGGTACGACCGATGGAAATGGCAGTTTTAATTATATGCCCGGCGAGACAGTCACCTTTTCACTCGGAGACATTGCCCTGCCGTCGGTTACAGCAGAAAGTGTGATCACCCCGTTAACGGTATTTTCGACCGATGAGATAACCGATGTGCGAGTGATGAATCTTGCCCGACTTCTGCAAACACTGGATGAGGATGGTGATCCGGTAAACGGAATATCGCTATCTGATTCGGCCACAGCGAATGCCACCGGTTTAACGGTAGACTTTGCTTCAGATTCGTTTGATACGCAGGTTGTCAATCTCGTTGCCAATGGTGGAGCTGTACAGACCACACTTGTTGAAGGTATTGATGCGCTTGAGCATCTACAGGAAACATTGTTTCAGGAAGGAATTGAGGACCGACCAACCGGAGAGCTGACCAACAGTGGTGGTAATGGTCCGGCCACACATCCGTTTGTTGGCAGGTCTGCAGAGTTCAGTACGCTGGCGCATGATGTTAGCGGCACACTGACTGTGCTCGATGACCGCACCCTTGAAATATCCAACTTTAACTACGATGGCGGCGGTGTTGTGGTGTATCTGTATAACGGTGTCGACGGTAATTATCTTGGTGAAAAATCACAACGTATTGGTCCGCTACTGAACGGACGTGTGTTCGAAAACGAAACGTTTACTGTCACGCTGCCGGACAGTTTGACACTGGATGATTTTAACGGCATTAGCGTCTGGTGCGAGCCATTTTCTGCAAGTTTTGGCGATGCACGATTGTAATTTGAAGGTGCTCTGAAAGCGGTCGTGACTTCTGTGTTGCGACCGTAACGCTATTTTTATCTACGACGGCCGGTTGATTGTCGTTCAATGATCTTCGCCGCAAACAGCCGGTGGTCGAGTGCCGCGTTGTTATCGAGGTGGTTCACGATTGCACTGGCCGCTTCGCGACCCATTTCCGCTGCCGGAAGCGCTATCGTTGTAAGGGAAGGCGAGCAGCTGGCTGCCCAGTCGAGATCTTCAAAACCCATCACTGACAACTCACCGGGTATACTGAGGCGCTGTTTATGCGCTTCGAATATCACACCAAGTGCAAGTACGTCGGCAAGGCACAGGCATGCATCGGGTAAGGAGTTATCGGCTACCCAACGCTGGGCTGCATCGCTGCCACCGGTAATTTGCAACGCTGCTTCTTCAAGTCTGACGGTGACGTTTTTAAGTTTTCCTGCAGCGCTTTTTATACCCTTTACTCTCAGTTGCATTCTGTCGTTGTTTTCGCATGGGCCGTGTAGCACTGTGATGTTGCGATGACCGAGTTCCGCCAGGTACTCGATTGCCTGCGACGCCAGCGCAAGGTTGTCGTAGCCAAACGAGGGGTGCCGGCTCGTGGCTTCATAAACGCTGGTGAAAAGAAAAGGTACGCCTGACACTTTGAGCGTTTTTAACAAGGCATTATCGTGGTCAGCGCCGGATAAAATAATGCCCTCTGCACCAAGCCGCAGCACTTCGTTGCAGCGACGGGTCTCGGTGTCTTTATCAAACCCGTGTGTAGCAATAACCAGGCTGTAGCCGGCTTTAGCCAGCTGGTCTTCAATGGCATTTAGAAAAACAGCAAAAATTGAATGTTCGAGTGTCGGGATAATCGCTGCAATGGTGTGCGTGCGACTGGTGGCCAGTGCCTTGGCCGCAGCGTTAAGGCGGTAGCCCGAACGGTCCATCACTTTGAGCACCCGCTCGCGTGTGTCACGACTGACTTTGCTGCTGTCGTTCAGCACACGGGAAACGGTGGCGATTGATACACCGGCTTTTTGCGCGATGTCTCTGATGCCTGACTTTGAACTGCTCATGCGGTATTGATGGGATTGTTCATG
>CAYZVB010000081.1:0-8701 GCA_964481315.1 uncultured Granulosicoccaceae bacterium | reverse complement strand
CAATCGGACCTTTCACCGCTTGACGCCACCGCTTACCTGCGAGACTCTGGCCCCAACACTCGTCTGGTGAACAATTGATGCATCCCGAACCCAAAGCGGTCCTCGCTGAGCACCGCTTTCCCTGTGAAACCTGCGGCTCTGACCTGCGCTATGACCCCAAGTCAGGGCTGCTGACCTGTGATCACTGCGGCAGATAGTATGGTATGAAACCGGTTACATGCCACACATAAAGGCCTGGAGGTTGAAATCAGTTCTCTTAAAAGGGCAGAGCCGCTCGACTGGCTGTACCAGCCGCCTGCCGGAGGTTTTGATTCGCGTTCGCGCAGTTATCGCGGGTTTAATCGAACACATCGTATCCGCACGCTGCGTCCGGCACGCCCGGTGTGTCTGGAACTGCAGGCGGGTGATCTGATTAATCTGGCTAACACGGACGGCGCCACGCCGGTGCTGTTGCTTGCCTTGGACGATCACGGAAACAATGCCTTTGAGCAGATCGGTCTGGCGGATAATCCGCGGGTAGCGCTTGCTGGCAGACAACAATCAGCCACCGCAGGTTTGCAGCAGGTTGAGCAGTGGTACACCGGCAGGGGCGGGCAATACGCCGCACTGGAGGCGGTCAGTATTTTTGATAGCACCACAGTTGCCGGTGAAGCGTTTACGCTGCGTGCCGGTGAATCAGTGACGTTGTGGATGTTAATTGATCCGTTTACGGCACTGACTGAAAGCAGACTCACTAGCGGTGGAATGGGCGGTGCTGTCACTTTTGAACACGTGCGTCATGGCCGTAGTGCCAGTGTATTACCTGAACCGCTCGGTGAGGTACGTGAGGAATTTACTATACCGCGTGGTACTGCAAAGGCTTATACCGTTAATGCGGGTGAGACAATTCAAATCATTGATGTTGACGGGCAGCAGTGTTCAGATTTTATGGCAATGAATGCCCATGCACTGGAGCGCGGACAGGAGCGTTATATTGATTCTACTGTCACACGGTCGATGGTTCGCGGCGCTTATCCGATTCCGGGGTTGTTCGATAAATTCTTTGATCAGGATATTCGTCCGCTGTTAAAACTCAAACAGGATACAGTTGGCCGGCACGACACCTTTGCCTATGCGTGTACCGCACGCGGCTATGAGGAGCGTGGTTTTTTTGGTCACTTAAACTGCTCCGACAACATAAGTCATTCCTACGCAAAGTATGGGATTGAAAAGCGTGCGGCCTGGCCTGCGGTTAACTTTTTCTTTAATTCATGGATTGATCACGGCGACAATCTGATTCAGTCAGATGAAGCCTGGTCGCAACCGGGTGATTATGTTGCGCTTGAGGCGATGACTGATCTGGTGGTTGCATCAACTGCCTGTCCCGACGATGTTGATCCGATTAACGGCTGGAACCCGACAGACATCCATGTGCGTATCTATAAAAAAGACACTCCGGTCAGACACGCGGTTGCGTATCGCAGTGAACCGGATGCGGAGGCCATTTTGACTGAACATTCTGCCTTTCACGAAAGAACCAGCGCGTTAACCCGGCACTACGGTGTGGCGCGTGACCTGTGGCTGCCGCAATCGTATGAGTCAACGCGCAGCCATCAGGAGTACAACGCCTGTCGCAATGCGGTGACCATTCAGGATATGTCTTCAATACGCAAGTTTGATGTGATGGGTCCTGATGCCGAAGCGCTGCTGCAGAAAGCGTTAACCCGCGACATGACTAAGCTCAGCGTGAACCGTGGTATCTATGCATTGCTGTGTGATGACACCGGCAGTGTTATTGACGACGGTACGCTGTTTCGTTTAACACCCGATACGTTCAGATGGTGCTGCGGTTCCGATGACAGCGGCTTGCAGTTAAAAGCGCTGGCTGAAGCACAGGGGCTGAATGTGTGGATAAAGTCGCTGTACAGTTCCATGCCCAACCTTGCGATTCAGGGGCCTAACAGCCGTGAGTTGTTAAAGCGTATCAGCTTTACTCAGCCCACCCACACCGATGTTGAGCAACTGCGCTGGTTTGGTTCAACCGTTGCGCGACTGCACGATCGTGAAGGCGAGCCGTTTCAGTTAACCCGTAGCGGTTACACCGGTGAGCTTGGTTATGAGATTTTCTGCCATGAACAATCGGCACTTGCGATCTGGGATGCGGTAATGGAAGCAGGTGCGGATCTGGGGATAGAGCCCATGGGGTTGCAGGCGCTCGATACTATTCGTATTGAAGCGGGGCTAATGGCCTCTGGTGCCGAGTTTGCTCCGGATGTCGATGCGTTTGAAGCTGGGCTGGGATTTGCGGTTGATCTTAACAAGTCCGACTTTGTTGGCCGTGCTGCACTTGAAAGAAATGCTGCCAGTCCAAGGCGGGTGCTCAAAGGTTTGCGGTTTAAAGGTCACGAAGCGCCGGCACATGGTGATCCGGTTATGATCGGGCGTCGCAGTGTGGGCGTGGTTACCAGTGCAACGGTATCACCTGCACTTGACTGTGCCATTGCAATGGCAAGGTTATCAGTCGAGCATGCCGAAGACGGCTGTGAAATTGAAACCGGTAAACTCGATGGCCACGGTAAACGACTTATTGCCGAGGTTTGCAGCATTCCGTTTGTAGACCCGACCCGCAGCCGCGCCAGAGCCTGATTAAAATATAACCAGACGTTAAAGTCTGTTGTTAAATATCGATGGCCATTTGTGCTTTACCAAGGTCGGTTAAATCGTTAACCGTTGCACGGCCGCTGAAGTCTGTTTCGTAGTCTTCGGCGGCAAAGTCAGGTGCGCTTTTACCCTTCATAAAGTGGTTTGCCTGCTTTAACGCATACGCTTTGTTTTTGCCGCATGCAGGGCTCGCACCGATATAAATAACACTGGCGTACTCACTGCCGTGATGTTCGTTGCCGACACTGTGGACAACATCGGGGTGCCACCAGACTGTGTCGCCCGGTGCGACGGTTTGAATTGGTACAATGCCGGGCATTAAGTCCGGGTGCCACTGTGCATCAACACCAAGTGCGCGTCCGGGTTTTGCCAGGCACAGTTCAGATTCCGGAATATCGCTTTGCAGTGCTCTGAGTAAAATTGGCGATTGGAAGTAATTCAAGCGTGCCGTCACCGGGGCCCTGTTCGGTCAGCGCGGTCCAGCCCTGAAAGGTGCGAAACATAGAGCTGACGGCAGGCGATGAATACTCGCGTGTTTGGGTGCGATAGGCAGCGCGCCACGGGTCGTATTGATCGAGCTTACCGTTAAAAATGTTGGCGTATATTTTTTGAAAGGCCGGGTCTACCCAGCGTTCGTAAGAGCCTGCATCCATATGCGGTGACAGGCCCAGTGTTGTGTCACCCGGCGCACGGCGACGGGTGCGGTCGGCGTAGGCGTAGTCGAGATCGGGATTAAACTCCGGTCCGGCCGGGGCGTCGGTATTCCATAAGTGGTTTAAAAAACGCTTGGTAATTGCCATCGACTCTGCCTGACGCGCCATGACCTGCGGCCGCGACCAGTACACGCCAAAGATCTGTGGCCTGGCATCTTTAAGGTCACCGAAGTAGTTGTCGAGTCCGGCTTTTTCTTTGGTCTTGTCGTAGTAGTGATTATTGTCCAGGTATTCGCCCAGCTCCTGATTCCAGTCTTCAGCCTGGCCGCGCTCGAACACGCCGCGTACGATCACGCAGCCGTGATGGCGAATGGCAGTGAGCTGTTGTTGTGTAACACTGTTGTCGCGTACTGCCTGATAGGAAATTTCCGGCACCACCGGCTTATTTGCGGCCTGGCGCTCAACAATGCTGTCGACTTCGCGGCGCATGGTGTCTTTCACCTTGGCAAAGTGCTGCCCGACGTTGTTACCGCTGGTAAGAGCCTGTTTGGTTTCTGCGATAAACGCCGTTGGATCAAAAGTGGTTTCTGTCATTGTTTTCCTCCGGATGGTGCTCATTGTAATCGAAGTTGCTACGATTACCGAAACTGCGTGCTAAGTAATTAACCGAGTCGCAAACGGAGCATTTCAATGGCGCACGGGATTGTACTTTTGGCGTAAAGTGATTATTGGCAACGACAGGAGTGGCTGTGGAATTTTGCATACAACTGGCACCCTACGCACCGGATTCTAACGGCGACGGTGCACGTGTTTTTGCTGAAGTGCTTGAGCAGGCTGTGACTGCGGACCGTGCCGGGTTTGAGTCGGTGTCTATCACAGAGCACCACATACTGAATATTCTAATGATGCCGGCACCGCTGCAGTTTGCCACGCAAATCGCCGCACACACCAGCAGAATAAAAATACTGACATCGGTGGCGGTGCTGCCATTGCACGATATGCGCGTCTACGCCGGTGAGGTGGTCTGCGCAGATATATTTACCAAAGGGCGGTTGATGCTTGGTGTCGGGCGTGGTGCGTTTGCTTATGAAATGCATCGCATGGGTGTGCCGATGGATGAAACACAGGCGCGCTTTAATGAATCGCTCGATGTGTTGCAGGCATTACTTAGCCGTGAAGAGGTTAGCTGGGAAGGCGACTACTATCAGTTTGAACCGCTCACCATTATGCCGCGACCACTGACGCCGGGCGGTCCGCAGATGATGATGGCGGTGCTGAATCCGGAGGGTGTGTATCACTGCACGCGGCGAGGGTTTCATATTCAGACAACACCGCTGGCCGGTAACCACCAGCTATTGCTGGATCAGGTGGAAGGTTTCCGTCGTGCCAAAGAGGAAATGGGAGGTAAGGGCGGCCACCTGACGTTGTCGCTGTCGAGAGTTGGTTTGCCATGTCGGTCAGATGCCGAGATAAAGCAACGGCTGCAAAGTGCAGAACAATACTATGCGCGCTTTGACAACGTGTTTACCGGCCCGGGGCTTGTGTCTAACGGTATGATCGATGAACTGCCGCGTCAGCAATCGACAGCTGAGCTTGCAGAGAGTCTTTTGATTGGCACGCCCGCTGAAATGATCGATAAGCTGTCGGTTTATGCCGAGCTTGGTGTTGATCGCTTTATATTAAGTTGCAACTTCGGTGTTGAAAATGCTCGGGTGTTAGATGGTATTCAAATGTTTGCAGAAGAAGTAGCGCCGTATATTGCACGGCCGGAACGTGTTGCTTAACACAATCGCGGAGGGTTACCCATGCAACCTGTAGATTGCGCTTTCACTGTTGAAGGCAGTGGACCGCCGTTGTTTCTCATCCACGGTATTGGTGCCGCCAGAGATACCTGGCGTTTTGCCTTGCCGGTGCTGACCGAACATTTTACCGTGGTCAGTTACGACCTTCGCGGCCATGGTGAATCGCCACTGCCCAATGGTACGTTCGGGTTGGATGAACTGGTCGCCGATCTTGAACAGGTCAGAGTCCGCAGTGGTTTTGAACAGGCACACTTTGCCGGTCATTCCCTGGGTGGCATGATCGGTCCGGCCTATGCGCGTTTGTATCCGCAGCGCGTGTTGTCACTCGGGTTGCTGTCAACGGCGGCGTTTCGTACCAGCGAAGACAGCCGCAAAGTACAGTCAGTAGTGACTGCCATGCGACAAAAGGGTGTGGCACAGGTGCTAGAAACGTTAATTGACCGGTGGTACACCGATGCGTTTATAAAAGCGCACCCTGAAATTGTCGAACGCCGCATGCAACAGGTAACAGGTACGGATGAAAGTGTTTTTCTGAATGTGTTTGATATTTATGCAGGCACTGAAATGTCGCCATGGTTGCATGAAGTAGCAGCACCTTCACTGGTTCTAACCGGTGAAAATGATGGCGGTTGCAACCCTCGGCTAAATCGCTTAATTGCCGATGCTTTGCCCGATGCGCAACTGGTTGTGTTGCCGGAATACAAACATTCAATACTGCTTGAATGTGGCGAAATCGTTGCACATCATTTAGTCGATTTTATCGACGGTTTGCAGTCGTAATATTTGCACAATTCTGATTCAGTATTTGTTGCTACCGCGCTCAACCGGTTTGTTGTGCCACGGAGTTAAAGTAAGAATTATCATAAGTAAACTGACGCAGGTATTTTGTGTAACCATGATTTTACGAAACCCGGTTAGGTTGTTTGCGCTTGTTGCAGGTGTTGGACTTATTGTTTTGCAGCAAAGTGCTTACGCGCATGAGAACCATCACTCAGTCGGTGATCTTTTTGCCAAAGCACAGGTAGTTGCAGGGCCGGATCTGGTGGAATGTACACTTTCAGGTGGCACATCTACCCGCTGTATCTCCATTACTGTTAAAGCCGAGCCCACCACATATACACCCGGCCCGTGGTGCCCTGGAAACATAAATGATGGTGCTGAAAGCGGTGGTATTTGGCTTGAAGGCGGGCAGGTTTATAAAGTCGATGGTGAGTTTATAAAAAATCTTAGCGAGTTGTACGAAGACTCTGCATGGCAGTTGTACGATGCTGATACCGGCGAGATCCGGGTAACTGATTCTCTGGAGAGTTGTCAGGCTGCGGCACGTCCGAATGTTGCGCCGGAATATCAGAATCACTGTGTCGAGTGTTTGCCGGAGTATATGGGAGAAGACGCAACGCTGACTTTTACTCTGCCTCTCACGCCTGTGCGTGCTGAAGGTCGAACGTTCTCAACCCGTGAATCCGGTGCTGGTGTGGCACTCAACGGTGTCAGGCTCGACGGGCCTGCTCCGGTCGATGCTATTCTCGGCAGCTACACGCTTGCGCCGTTGGACGACTGCGGTGGTCATGTCAATCTGGCGGTTGGTTACCACTATCATGCTGCGACAGATTGTCTAGTTGATACGGCGGTTGCCGACGAACACGGGCAAGTGATCGGGGTTGCGATGGACGGACATCTGATTATGGCGCGGCAGAACAACGACGGCACCGTACCGGATGACCTCGACGAATGTGGTGGCCATATGGTGGACGATACCTATCATTACCACGCCGGTGAGGCAGGTAGTAACGCGATCCTGAATTGCCTGGGCGCCGAGACGGGTTGTGTTTCCAGTGATCCGGAAGCAGTCTGCGACGCGACCGCCACACGGGGCCATGGCGGCGCGCCACAAGGCGGTGCTGGCAGCCGGCCTGATTTCGCTGCTGCTGCAGCAAAGCTTGGTGTGTCGGAAGCAGAGTTAATGAACGCGCTGGGCGGACCGCCGCCGGACATTGCACGTGCGGCGGAGATTCTTGGTTTGCCCGTCGATCAGATTATGAGCGTAGTGCCTTGGCGTTAAAGCTACTGCTCGCTAACGCTTCAACTCACCGAGTCATGTCGACGTAAAAATCACCGTAACGCCGCCCAATGATTCGCAACGATTCTGTGTTGAAATGCGAGCCATCCGGAAACGTTGGTAAGCCCTCAGCGGCGATACAGCCGGTGTTAGGGTTGTTGTCTCTGTTGAGCTTTTGCAGTTGATTATTCACTGGCAGGCTGGCGGTTTCGCCGCAGATAAATGGCCTGCCGGGAGCGAACCAGGGTTCGTTTTGAAATGCGCTAATAAGGTCGTACAGAGTGTCGCCATAGACGTGATCGTCGCGCCCGTCCGACTCGCCCTGATGCCATAAAATCCCGTCGACCGATGACTTATTTGGCAGATCACTAATAGCCCACGATACCTTGTTGCGAATCTCGTTGAAAAACTGACCCTGCGGCTGCCAGTGTTTGATAGCTTGACCCGGTGCGGTGATGAGCACAAAACCGACAACACGTTGCGGGCTGCGTTCGATCACGCGCTTGCCGAAATGCAGGCTGAAGTTGTTGGCAGGGTCGGTATTCGGGTTGGTGCGTGGAAACCACCCGCGGTCCCAGACCTGACGCAGGCTGGCAACCTGCCAGCCGTTTTCTGTGAACGCAAACACCCGCTCATCGGATGCATCGAGCGCTACGTCGAAACTGGTGCCGGCACCCAGTGCATTGGATTGACCGGTGACCAGAATCAGATCGGTAATATCAGCCAGCGTGGGTGGCTCTGGCGGTGGCGCTGGCATAGGTACAGGTTCAGGTACTGGTTCGGGTTCAGGTCCGGCTGCCAGCGTTACGATGGGAGCCAGTTGAACGTTATCCGATGTCGATTTGCTGGTCAGGCTGGTCTTGCCGTCGCACGCAGAAAGCACTGACGCCAGCACGACGAGCGCAAACAAGGTGAAAAAGTGGTGGGGTACCGCCACAACGGGACTGCGATTCAATTGAGTGATCCTGCTACTAAGTGTCTGAGGAGGGTTCAGACCAATCCTCCCACAATAGTCGTTTCAAACAGTAGCGACAAGCGATGCATTTAAAACTTGTTCACAACATTAAGCCGGCCTTTCGGCCTGTGGCTAACTTTGAAAGAAAACTGAAATAGTGTGTTGCTAATCTGATTGGCTGCCGCGATGTGACGAGTGTCTTCTTTTTAAGCCAATGGTTGCCAATGAACTTTTCCGCGTCGGGTTAGGTATACTTGCCGGCGTGTTATAGCGTCGTCACTTTCCGGTTTTTGTGCTTCCAGGCCTGAGCACCGGACCTTCCTTTGCATTTGTGATTCATGAAGTTCGTTCCGATATGCCAACAATTAATCGACATCGCAGGGCTAACCTGACAGGCGCTTTCTGGATGATGTTTGCGATGGCGGCGTTTGCCATTGAGGATGTCTACATTAAAGCCGTTGCCAGCGAGATGCCGGTGAGTCAGGTGCTGGTGCTGTTTGGACTTGGTGGCGCCATGGTGTTTCTGAGCGTATCAATCCTGCGCGGCGAGTCGATTCTTAATACTGCAGTACTTTCCCGCCCGATGCTGTTG
>CAYZVB010000080.1:0-17712 GCA_964481315.1 uncultured Granulosicoccaceae bacterium | reverse complement strand
TACCCTTCACAACCAGCACGTCTTTGAAGCACTGATGGTCTTCGGCGCGGTACAGCGTAGGACCATTGCCAAGGCCGTCGAACTCAAAACCTTCCAGCGCTTCAGCAACGCCACAAGGGTTGTGAGTACCGGCACGCTCACAGGCATCTGCATACAGAAGAGCCTGTACGTAGCAAGTGTGTGCAGCCTGGCTTGGCGGGAAGCCGTACTTTTCACCGAAGGACTTAACGAAAGCCTGTGAGCCTTCATCCTGCAGAGACCAGTGCCAGTTAGTGGATCCGAAGATGCCCTTAACGTTTTCACCGGCACCCTTTGCCATCAGGCGTGAGTACAGAGGAACGATGATTTCAAAGTTCTTACCGTTTGCCTGAGCGTCACGCAGACCGAACTGAACCGCTGAAGTCAGCGAGTTAACCATGTTGGCACCGTAGTGGTTCAGAACCAGAACGTCAGCGCCTGAGGCCTGTACCGGAGCGATGTAGGAAGAGAAGTCAGTCTGGCTCAGCGGAGTTTTCACCGCGGCGACTGTGTCCCAGCCCATTGCTTCAGTTGAGGTACGCACAGCTTCTTCTGTGGTGTAACCCCAGTTGTAGTCAGCAGTCAGGTGGTAGGCACGACGGTCTGTACCGTAGTTCTCGCCAAGGATTGGCGCCAGCGCCGCTCCAGACATGTAAGAGTTGAAGAAGTGACGGAAGCCGTTGGCTTTCTTATCTTTACCGGTGGTGTCATTTGAGTGAGTCAGACCGGCCATGAAAATCACACCAGCTTCCTGACACAGCCCCTGAACGGCAACCGCAACACCGGAAGAAGAACCACCGGTAATCATGATTGCGCCGTCTTTTTCGATCATTTACTTGGCAGATGCACGTGCAGCATCTGGCTTGGTTTGGGTGTCACCAGTGACGTAGCCGACTTTGCGACCAAGGATACCGTTGCCTTTGAGCGCCTTGGAAGAAAAAGTGCTCATCATGCCGCCGTCGCCACCACCATTCAGGTGCTCAACTGCCAGTTCGTAGGCGCGCAGTTCGTCAGCACCCTCGTCGGCATAGGCACCGGTTTGAGGAACGTTGAAGCCCAGTATTACGTCACTGCCTTTCGGCTCGTTGGCGTATGCGTAGGCTTTGCTGGAAAAAATCATTGGCGCTGAACCAATCGCAGCAGTCGCGGCAGTTGCCTTGAGCATTGATCTGCGGGTTAGCGGAGTGTGAAGCGGTTTTTTATCAGAACTCATTGGTGTTGATCTCCTCGGAGTGTCCCCAGTGATTACCTAGTGCCACAGGTCGACTGCCTGTGCGGAATGTCTTTGGACAGGCGGCATGCGCCTGATTTTTCGACCTCCCCATACTAGAGAGTTGCATCACAGCTGTCCAAATCTGTTTATGCCATATATTTCAACAGGTTATATATTTTTCAAATATGCCCGATCAGTAAATTCGCTGCCATTTCTCTGTTTGTTACGAAAAGTAACAGGAAATGATTTCACAAATTGCCAGCTCAGCACCAACACCCGGCAAAGGAAGCACTTATGTCCTCATCTGATCCATTGCGCGGGGTAGCGGCAAAACCCTGCGTAGGTTTCTTTTCGTTCAGCCGGCATTCGGGTATTTGCATTTACGCAACAAAAAAATCCTCGTAAATCTAACGCCAAACTGTTAAAAAGTGTGGATTGCCTTGTCAGTGTGGCATTTATACAACATCATTATTCTCAAGGTGTGAAGTCCGACAGAGTCGTCTCCCGACACACCTTCTAAATACCCCCGGTTTTCCCACCCCAATTTTAAAAAGAGCAGGTGTAATATGAAATTATCTCCCGTAACCTACAGCGTAGCCCTCGCGATGCTTGCTTCAGGCAGCACGCTGGCACAAACCACGTCCACCGAGCAAATGGAGGACGTAAAAGACGTACTGGAGCCAACCAGCGTCGAAATGACCTCCAACCGCGCGGATATGTCCGACTCTCTGAGCAGTGACTGGTCAGGTTCAGCGGGTTTTGGTGCAGTCGTCACCGGTGGTAACAGCGACACGCAAAACCTCGCCGGCAGCATCAACATTTCACGACGTGACGACATCTGGCGCCACAACGCATTCGGCAGCCTGTACAAAGCTGAATCTAATGACGTCGAATCAGCCAACCGTTTCGATCTTGGCTACAAACTTGACCGCGAAATCAACGAAGTCATGTACGGCTTTGGACGCCTGCGTTACGACTCAGACGACTTCGGCAACATTGACGGTCGTTTTACCGGTATTGTCGGTGTTGGTCGCACCTTCATTGATGACGGCAAAGTCTCGTTTAACGGCGAGGCCGGAATCGGTGCGCACCAGACTGACTACATTACACTGGTCGACGGTGAAGACTCAGCTGACGGCGCTGTGTTCTACCTGGGTCTGGGCTACCAGAACCAGCTGATGGAAAACCTGACATTCAATTCAATCTTTAACGCAGAAGTTGCTGACTCCAACACCTACACCGTGTGGGATAACAGCCTGAACTTTCAGTTGTCTGACCGTGTGTCACTCAACATTGGACTGCTGAGCCGCGCCAACTCTGATATCGAAGGCGAACTGGGCAAAAAGACTGACACCACTACCCGCTGGAGCATTAACTACGGGATCTAAGTTAGTTGTAAAAGCGGTACCACGGAAGCGGCAGCTACTGCCGCTTTTTTTCCCACCCCCAATACTGTAGTACCGCGATGTTACGGGCGAGGCAGATTCATTTTCTGCCTTCGTTCCCACAATGCTTTGCGGCTTATACCAAGCTTACTGGCCAGCTCGGTTTCTGATAGCTGATCCTGATTGCTCAGCACAAAATATCTGAAGTACGCGTCGAGACTTAGCTCCAACGGGCTCTGATTAACAACGCCGTCCACCACACCCAGCCCGAGATGTACCGGCATAATCTCGTCGGTTTCAACCATTAACACGGCTCGTTCTACAACGCTTTTTAGCTCGGTGATGTTACCCGGCCACTGATAAGCGTTAAGTGCGTTACCGGCCTGCTCTGATAAAGAGATGCGGCGTTTGCGATAACGCTTAACAAAAAAATCAAGGTAGTGCGAAGCCAGTGGTTCGATATCTTCTCTGCGATCACGCAGCGGTGAGATGCCATAGCACTGCGTTTCAAACAAATTGCTAAACTCACCGTTTAACACCTGTTTTTTACAAAGGTCATTGGGTGCGGTTGCCGACAACGCCAGTATTCGAACATTTAAAGATCGCGGGTCTGTGCTGTTGTGTTGCCGGGTGCGCTGCAGCAGCTCCTGCTGAACAGCAACAGGCAATAGCTCAACACTCCGTATAACCAGAGTGCCGGCATTGGCGGTGTACAACATTCCCTGCCGTGAAAACACTTCGCCGCCTTCATCTGAGCCGAACAATACTTTTTCGTACACTGCAGGCGTGTATGAAGGCAAATCTACAAACACCAGCGGCCCCTGCGAGCGCGCCCCGTTGTCATGAATCATGCGTGCACATAATTCTTTGCCTGTACCGCGTTCTCCGTGCAGATAAATATAGGCAGCGCTGTCAGGAATACCTCTCAACTGATCCATGGTAACTTTCATGTTTTCGCTGCGCGCAGTTAGTTCCTGCATCGGGAAACTACGCGCCAGATCTTTTTTCATTGCCTCGTTTTGTGCAGACAATCTGTTTTCATGCAGCGACCTGGCGATTACCAGCAACAGTTCATCGTGATCGAACGGCTTACTGATGTAGTTAACCGCACCCATTTTCATTGATTCGACTGCGGAACGCACACTGGCAAAGCTGGTCATAACCACCACCGGAACCTGACCACTGTGCTTCAAAATGTCTGTGCCCGACGCGCCCGGCAGGCGAATATCGGCCAGAATAATGTCAAACATATCGAGCGGATGCTGCAACGCTTGGTCTATTGTTGCCACCCCGCTGACGGCATAGTTATTACGCTCCAGCAGCAGAACTATTTGCTTGCGAATAATTTCTTCGTCTTCGATAACCAGAACATGATTCACGATTTCGTACCCGATGCCGGCGCTGCCGGCAATACAATCTCAAAACAGACGCCGTCGGTAATCGACGGATCAATAGATATTTTTCCGCCGTGCTCTTTTACCAGGCTATAAACCATTGGCAATCCCAGACCGGTACCCTGCCCGACCGCCTTGGTGGTGTAGAACGGCTCGAACACACGCTGTTGCTCTTCAATAGATATACCGGGTCCATAGTCACGAATTCGAACAATTACATCTGTATTGCGATGCAAACCGGTAATAGAGATGGTGCCGTCAGTACCGGACACATCACAGGCGTTGTTTAGCAGGTTAACAAACACCTGCACCATTTGTCCGGTGTTGGCATACACCACCAGTGAGTCATTGAGCGATACATCAAAGTTAATAGACTTTGCCTGCTCCGATAACGTCACCAGCTGCATGGCCTGTTCAATACACGATCCCAAATCAACGTTTTCACGATCATCGCCAAGAGAAGGCTCATTGCGGGCAAACGTTAACAGCGACCTGACAATGGCATTAATGCGGCTCACCTGAGTCAGGATATCTGAGGAATTTTCCGCAAGCGTTGATGACTGCGTGTCGTACTTAAGATTTTGTGCAACACTGGCAATGCCGGTTAACGGATTACCTATTTCGTGTGCAATACCAGCTGCCAGCCGACCGATAGAGGCCAGCCGTTCGCTGTGCGCAAGCTCTGACTCAAGCAGATCGATGTTGGTTCTGTCTTCAACCAGAATGACCTGTCCGGTGGCATGGCCGGCGTTGTCGGCCGGTGAATTCACATGTGACTTATGAAAGTTAAAACTCTTGCTGCCGCCGGGTAACGCTACCTGTAACTTAAACCGGTGCCGCTCGGTCGATGCCGAAAACTGCTCAAGCAATTCATTCCACGGCGCCGGAAGATTTTGCAGTTTTGACTGACGCGCAAGCTTCTCGTCGATACCGCTAATGGTTTGCATTGCCTGATTCCATATCAGTACATTGTCCCCGGGACTGATAGAACAGACTCCCAGTGGTAACTCGTGCAGTACACTGCGTAAATACAGACGCAGATCGTCGAGTTCTTTGGTCATACCGCGCATTTGCTGCCGCGATGTTTCAAGCCGCGTTTCCATCGCCCGAAGGCTTTCGGTCAATGCCTGATTGGCAGGTTGATTCAGTTGCAGATTGCCGCGCAGCGTTAGCCGTGCAACAGTGGGCCCCAGTAGCCCTGACAGGTTCCGTTCAAGACGCTCATGCAGTAAACGAAGTTCACCGGCCTCGAGATGATCACCCTGCATGTTCAGTTCACTCAGTGCACGATTAACTTCCTGATCAGCCGCCTCACTGCCCAAAAGCCGACGCAGTTGGGCTGTATACTCAGCCGCCGAGCGCGCATTCACCAGCCCCGATAACGGACGCAGTGCATCTGACACACAGGCTTGCGCCGCTTCTTTTTCTTCACTGCTTGGCTCTGTGATTACCGACCCCAGCACATACAGCAGACAATTCAGGGTTAAAGAACAAAACGTCGATATACTCCAGACATCGACGCCTTCAAATCCCATACTGGCAATTAAGTTCTGCACACTGGTAATGGATGCGGTATCGGTTAACAGCGGCCACACCAGAAACACAAACCAGACGCTGGCACCGCCAAATAAGCCAAGCAGAAACCCGGTTTGCGTGGCGCGCGTCCAGAACAGCAACCCGATCACTCCCGGTAGCAGTTGAATAGCAGCAACAAACGAAATCAAGCCGAGGCTTGCAAGCCCCTGATTGAGCTCTATCACCAGATAAAACCCGTAGCCGGCCGCAATAATGGCGGCAATGATCACGCGCTTGCTCCACAGCAACCGGTGATAGAGATTAGAGTCGGGGTTGTTCGTCGAGATGCTCAGTGGCAGTAACAGCTGGTTCAGGCACATATAGGAAAGCGCCAGTGTGGTGACGATCATCATCGCACTCGCCGCTGACAAACCGCCTATGTACACCAGCAACGCAAGCCATTTATCACCCAGACTCATTGCCATACCCAGTACGTAAAAGTCTGCGGGCATCTCAAGTGATAATTGTTTTCCCGCCCAAAGGATTGGAAAGATCGGCAAATTGAGCAACAACAAATAAAGCGGAAACAACCAGTAAGCAATGTTCAGTGAACCCGGCTTATGGTTTTCGACAAACGTCATGTGATACTGGCGCGGTAACAAAAATGCCGCACCAAACGCAAGCAACAGCAATGTACTCCACAGAGACGTACTGACTGGCTCGTACATCGCTGCCAGTTGCTTCGGATTGGCATCAAGCCAGTTGTGCATGGGTTCAAGCCCGCCAAACACCTGCAGTACGGCCAGCACACCGGCAGTTAACAAGGCGATTAACTTAACCGCAGACTCAAAGGCAATCGCCACTACCAGACCGGAGTGCTTTTCCCGCGGTGTCAGGTGACGCGCACCAAACAAAACGGCGAAAACCACAGTTATCAAACAAAACGCCAGCGCCAGTAAGTTTGGCGCTGCCTGTTGCGCCAGCACCTGTATGGATTGCGTTACCGCCTTAATTTGCAGAGATATATAAGGCAGAATACCAACCAGTAAAAACACCGTGACACAAAACCCGGTCGCACGCCCCCCGTAACGAAACGCCAGCAGAGCGGCGACAGATGACAACTGATAATCCGTGCACAGCCTGAGAATAGGCTTGAGCAAATAAGGCCCGAGCAAAAACGCCGCAGTAACACCCAGATAAATTGTCAGAAACGCCATGCCACTTTGATCGGCAAGGCCCACACTGCCATAGAACGTCCACGAAGTTGCATAAACTCCGAGTGACAACGCATAGATTGCAGGGTGCTCTACCAGTCGTTTTGACAGGTAGCCGTTGTCTGCGCAATAGGCAATAAGAAACAACAGTCCAAGGTACACCAGTGCTGCCAGAAACAGCACCCACAGATCAATCCCCACTGTGACGCCCGCCACCTGAGGAATTAATGGCAATAAGTCCGATGATCAGAAACCACAACAGGAAAACCGTGTACCACGGCGGCCCGAGACTGGTCCACCAGCGTGTGAACGGCGAATGAAAGATAAACATTGCCGCAAGTGTTGTGAGCAGAGTCAGATCAGTTGCGCGGCGCATCTGCAATTACCCCGGGTCTGCGGTCAATGAATACTGATATACTCATACCGCGCATGATAGCGAATTCCTGTTGTTTATTCTTGTCCCACATCCCGATCTGCAGCGTGACTAACCAATGACAAACGACGTTCCACCACCGTTGCAATTTACTGTCATTCTGGTGCGACCGAAATACCCGCGCAATATTGGTATGGTATCTCGCGCCATGTGCAACTACGGGCAGGAAAAGCTGATTATTATCGACGCTCAGTGCGAACTTGATGTACATGCACGCAAGGGCGCGGCACAGGGGCAAGGGCCGCTGCGAAGTTGCATACTTTATGATACCTGGGACGACTACGCCTACAACGAACCCGAAAGTACGCGTATCGCGTTTAGCCGACGCTCCGGCAAACGCCGGCCTTCACAGCCATTTAATGAAGTGCTGCAATGGCCGGTGCTGACAGACGGCCGCCCGGTATCGCTGATATTTGGCGCAGAAGATCACGGGCTCTCGCGTGAAGACTTGCTATGGGCTCACCGCACAGCCACCCTCGACATACCCGGCCCGTTAATGAGTATGAATCTTTCGCATGCAGTGATGCTTGCGTTGTCACAACTGCCGCGCAACACTGGCGGCGATAACTCAAAAGACACTGCCACTCAGAATACGGCAATTAAAACACCCGACGACATTCTGCGAACCTGGCTTGAAACCCTCGAATTCGATCTGTCGACAAAAAACTGGAACGCGTTTTACGCGATGCGACAGATGATCATGAAGGCAAGCCCCACAGAACACGAACTCGAATTATTTACTGCAATTATTGAACAGACAGTCAGAGCAATTGAGCCCGGCTATTCGCGTAAAAACTTTAAACCGAAAACGGACAAACCAGACGACGACTATTCTGCTTCGTGATTGAACCTGCCGTGCTGCAGAAAAAACAACACCTGATCAATCACATCGTCTGAACGCATAATAAAAGTATGCGTATGCGGGAAGACTATAAAGTCGTCCATACCATCCACTTTGGTACTTTCCAGTGACACTTTGCCGTCGTCCGGGTTTGGCAGGTATTGCGACAGTATCGGGTTTATTGTGTCAGTGCCTGCAACCACACCCAGTGTAAATTGCACCGCCCCCAGTTGCCTGGGAATGCTGCTTTCATCAGTACCAAGCTGCAAACCGGCCGGGCCGTTCAGCACCGAAAAACCGGGCACATCACGCAAGTGATCAACCACCTCACTGCCCTGATTAGGCGGCGCGATCATCACTACGCGTCCAATCTTTTCAATACCGACTTTTTCTGCCTGATACCGAACCAGTATGCCACCGAGTGAATGCGTCACGAAGTGTATGGTGTTGGCGTTACTGCATTGACTGACCCCAAGTTGTTCCACCGCCATTGGCGCGAGCTTTTCAACCTGATACTTACGCGAAGGGTAGTCGACGTTAACCACCTGATAACCGTTTGCTTCCAGAGGTTTTACCAGTGGCTTCATGGAGCTGTTGGTTCTGGCCAGACCGTGCAATAACACAACGCAGTCGGCGCTGAGCGCTGTAGCGGGCGCGGCAAGCAACGCCACCAATAGCCATGATAAGCAACGGGGTACTGTTTTAAGCATTACACTGCCACCGATTTTTGCGCCGGATACAGAGCATGAAAATGCTGGTAGGCATCATCATAGGCGGCTACCTGTTCGGCAACCGGCTCAACGGTAAATGCCGCAGGTGCGGACTGACAAACCGCTTCGGCATCACTGTTTTCCGCTGCAATTAAACCGAGCCTGGCAGCACCGAATGCAGCACCAAACTCACCATCGTTTAACACATCAACCGGTATGTTAAGGCAGGTGGCAAGACTGGCCAGCCAGTAACGCGATTGTGAGCCACCACCGACCGCAGTCACCCGTTCAACTTCAGTACCGGCTGCTGCCAGTGCCGAGAGGTTATCGCGGAACGCAAAACTAACGCCGTCGAGAACCGCCTGCGTAAGATCATCACGCCCGGTTGATGTTGTGATACCACTTAGTACACCACGTATGTGGGCATCGTTATGCGGCGTACGCTCACCGGAGAGGTAAGGCAGAAAAGTGACATGTGAGGGTGCCCTGAGGGTGTCGCCCAAAGCCGCAGTCAGATCAGCAGCATCGGTACCGGCTATACGGGCGTACCAGTTAAGCGAGTCAGTGGCCGATAGAATCACACCCATCTGATGCCAGCGCTCCGGTAACGCATGGCAAAACGCATGCACTGCACTTGCAGCGTTGGGTTTAAAACTCTCATTGCTTACAAACAACACACCGGAAGTACCAAGTGAAGCAAACGCTGCCCCGGGCTTCACCGAACCCAGTCCGCAGGCAGAGGCAGCGTTGTCGCCTGCACCACCGGCCACCACCACACTGCTGTTCATACCGAACTGCCCGGCAAGTTCGGCACGCAACTGACCGCTCACGGCGGTGCCTTCCACCAGAGACGGCATGTGATCAATAGAAAGTCCGGTGGCAGCAAGCAAATCTGCAGACCACTTGCGAGCACCAATGTCGAGCCAGCCGGTACCGGAGGCGTCTGACATTTCAGAGACAAACTCACCGGTTAACCAGTAACGCAAATAGTCTTTTGGCAGCAACACTTTCGCAATGCGATCGAAGTTTTCTTTCTCATGTCCTGCACACCAGGCAATTTTGGGCGCGGTAAACCCAGGGAATACCACATTGCCGGTCACCTTTTCAAACAGCGGATTGCTGTTGAATTGTTCTGCCTCGGCATGGCTTCGAACATCATTCCAGAGAACGCAGGGACGTATGATCTCACCCGCTGCATCCAACAGTGTTGCACCATGCATTTGGCCGGACAGCCCGATACCTTTTACTGCAGCCAGCTCGTTGCGTTCTGCCAGCGCAGACATCGCATTCTCAGTCGCAGTAATCCACGACAACGGATCCTGTTCACTCCAGCCGTGATGAGGGTTGGAAACGCTTAGCGATGCAGAAGCACTGTCGACAATGGCTTGCGACTGATCAATCAGAAGGACTTTGACACCAGAGGTGCCGAGGTCGATACCCAGATACATGAAGTGTTCTCTTTAATGATGAAAGCCCGCGACGCGGACGACAGCGCATTATAAGGGATCTGCAAATTCCGGCTTCAGTATTATCGTGGGGCCCGAAGTGGAGTTGCGGGCATGGCACTTACACCAGCGCGTTACTGAGACTGCACCTGACCTGAAACCTTCTGTGCGACAGCAAGATCACCGCCCAGATCACGGATCTGTTTTTGTACCGCGCTGATCTTGCGCACATACGCGCCATATCGTCTGGCGCGTAGCGACAATGTCCCAAGCGCCGCCGTAGCCGCTTCTTTGGTGTTAAAGCGGCCGTATGTGAGGGTGTGTTCGGCAGTCTGACCTATTAGCATCTCGAAGATGGCTGTGGGCTGGGCGTCGGGTAGTTGTTTTTCGAAACGCACCAGAAACGGATGGTTGGTGGTTGACCCCATCTGGATCAAATAGTGGTCGGGATTCTGATCGAGTACCCAGCCTTTATCCTGCAACTCTTTCACGTTATCTTTTTTGTCTGTATTAGCGACAAGAGTTGTTGTAGCGAGTTCAGTCACATCGTTATCGGAGCTTGCTTCGGCCGCCACAACCGGTTCTTCAACGACCGCCAAAGGCTGTGATATCGATGCCTGTATTATCGGCGACTCCACTACCGACGGGACGCTTTCAGGTTCATCGGCTTCTTTTGCCAATTGCGTACCGCCACCGAGCTTTTGTTCAAGTTCTGCCAGCAGCGACCTGGCGCTGATGTCCGGTAACGGCAGTTCGTCTTCAGTAGTGATTTCTGCGGTAGTAATCTCTGTGCGCGCAGGTGCGTCCGGATTGGACGGCGCAACATCACCAGCATTATCGTCTGTGAGGCCGGGGATTACCGCAGGCTGCCCGCTGCCAGTCGCAGCTTCTGCTTTAGCCAGTGTCGTGATCGGGTCTGCATCGCTGCTTACAGCCGTGTTTTCGGCCTGAGCCAGGCCATCCCGGTTTTGCTGCGCAAAACTCCGCAACCTGGCGATCTGTTCTTCAGACAGAGCGACTTCATTGTCCGATGGGACTGAAGTGGCAGCATTGGCTGCAGCAGACTCAGGCGTCGGTGGCGCACTATCACCGATAATTTCGTAACCGTAGGTGAGATACCAGATTCCCACGGCAAAAAAGCCCAGCAGAGATAGTTTCAGTAGACCTTTGAAAAAATCAAAGACCCCGAACATAAAACGATAGGATTGGTTATTCAGCCGTGCCAGCCGAATATCCTCGCGCATATCGTCGAGTGTACCCATATGCAGTTTTATTCTTCTTGTAGCGGTTAACTCATCAGGATACCGCTTTGGAAAGATTTCGCCATTGCGAATTTGCCATCAAAACGGCATATGGTTATGTAACCGGACTGCGACCGGAGCATGGGACGAAAATTACTTCACAAATATTGATCTCCGGCACAAATCAACCCTGAATTATCAGAAAAAATACCGCGCAAAATCGTCCGGGTTGGCGATCTCAGATGTGCCAATATTCAGAATGTACAGTAGCTCTACCGTGTCTGAAAAGTCGAGCTTGTCATTCGGGTCGAGGTAGTTAAACGCCGACTGCCAGACACTGCGATAACTGCTGGCCAGCGCACTGTTTACGAAAGCGCTGCCGGACTCCTGTCGAAGATCAGCAGTTGCGTTGGGATCGTTGCCATCTTCAATGCGGATATAGTCAGTATTGGCACGCACGAAATTAAGATCTTCACGCAATGCATGATCTTCGTTCCAGACACTATGCTGCACTACGTGCACACGGTTGCGGGTATTGTATTCGGGGTATTGCGACTGCAGCATACGAACCACAGCGGCCGTAAAGTCGGAAGGCCCGCCTTCGGCCACCCAAACATCACCGCCTGCAGCCAAAGCACCAACCCAGCGACGCGCCGCCTGTTCGACTGAAGCTTGCCGGTTGTTGTGCCCGTCCAGCCACTGCTGACCCCAGATCTGATTCATCAGGTTTTCAGAGGCAGGCAGGTATCGATCGGCACTGTAAACACCCGTGGTGCCACCGACGACAACCACTGGCAGTCCGAAGTAGTCATGGACGACAAAACCCGCCGCTGCAGCATGGCCGTCATCGGGATCGGGACCGTGATCAAAATGCAGCGCAACCAGATCGGACTGCGCATCGAAACGCCCGCCCGGTGGAGTCGCCTGACCACTACCGGTATTCTGGTTGCTGCTTTGGTTGTTGTTTGAAGACTGACCACTACTTTGGCCACCGCCCTGGCCACTACTTTGGACCTGACACGAACCTGCACCATCCCAACCCCAGCCGTCGCCATCATCGTCAATGCAGGCTGACGCACCGGTGCTTTGCGAATTACTACCGGTGGGTGTACTACCGGCAGCGCCGACTCGACAGGAGCCCTGCCCGTCCCAACCCCAACCGTCACCATCGTCATCCACACAGGCAGCAGAATTCGAAGCACCTGAACCTGCACTGTTACCTGATCCGGTAATTTGGCAGGAACCGCTGCCATCCCAACCCCAGCCGTCTCCGTCTTCGTCAACACAGCCGGTTGCCGCTTGTGCCGCCTGAACACGGCAGGACCCAGCGCCATCCCAGCCCCAGCCATCACCGTCTTCATCAATACAAGCCTGGGCGTAAGATTGTGGTGTCCACATCGCCGTTACAGTGGCCGCCGCAAGTGCCAGAGTGGTTACTTTAAACAATGCAAAAATCTCGAGTAATTCACAGGATGGGCAAGTTTAGCGACATGGTCCTGTCATCTCTGTGGACGGGCTCATACTTCGAATTCAGCCATCATTAATCTTTGGTCATAATTCGATTGCGCGTTTCGGACCTGAAACGTAAGCTTAATCTCAAGTTCCGGGGCGAGTGAAACACCGCCTCAGGCCCGTCGGATTTGACGCATTCTGTACAGCGCTCCGGCCCTCGATATCAAACGACAGGACAACCACGGTGAGCCAGTCTAACGCCAGCACAATCGACTCGGGCACAATCCCGGTGGTAGATATTTCGCCACTGCTAAACGGCGACAACCCGGAATCGGTTGGCCGGCAACTGCACGCTGCCAGTAAAAACCTGGGCTTTATCTATGTGAAAGGCCACGGCATACCGGCCGCCGTTATCAACGACGCACGCACCGCGGCCTACCGGTTTTTTCACGGCACCGAACCGGAAAAAGCATCAATCACTGTTTCTGCCGGACATCGCGGCTGGCTGCAACAAGGCGCGGCTAAAATGCATGACGACGCCAAAGCAGACCTTAAAGAGAGTTTTATCTGGGGCTACCAGGATGCCGACGGCAACACCCCTGCCGATCATGCGCTGCGCGGCCCGAATCAGTGGCCGGCCTTCGTTCCATCACTGGAACCGGCAGCCATGGCCTACTTCAAACACGCGCATGAAGTTGCGTTTCAGCTGTTGCGGGGGTGCGCTATCAGCCTTGGGCTACCGGAAAATTTCTTCGTACAAAGCTGCAGGCAACCGCTTAGCAGAGCATCATTTGTGTACTACCCGTCGCAGCCCGCCAACGCAGATAATCAGCAATTCGGCGTGGGCCCGCACACAGATTTCGGGGTGCTGACCGTGCTGTGCCAGGACGATGTCGGCGGGCTCGAGGTAGAAGACATCAACGGCAACTGGATTCAGGCACCACCTATTGAAGACACACTGGTTATTAACGTTGGCGATCTGCTGGCACGCTGGACGGACGGCGCCTACAAATCTACCCCGCACCGGGTGGTAAATCGATCGGGACGGGAGCGCCTGTCATTAGTACTGGCCTTCGATCCCGACCCGGATACACGCATAGATGCAAAAGATATTTTCGGACCACAGCACTCAGCACAGCACGATGCAACTACTTGTGGTGACTATCTCATCTGGCGTTTCGGCAAAGCGTTTGCCTATCGAAACAAAGCGGGCTGATTAAGGATTTTTGCCGTCCACTTGTCGTTGTAAGCACCGAAGTGACCGAAAGGTCGCTCAGCTGCATTTTAGGCTTTGCTTTTTACCTGCAAACTGGTTTAAAAAGGCAGCTGGAGGCTTATCTATGACACCGCAACAAGAGAACCCATGAGCGCCTGGATCAAAATGCTCACCGATGAGGAAGCGGATTCCGAACTATTGGAAACCCTGGCTCTTGCGCGCACACCGCACGGTACTGTCGACAATGTGATGCGAGTTCACTCACTGCGCCCCAATACCATGCGCGGTCACGTCACTCTATACCGCGCGGCACTACACGACGACGCTAACACTATCCCCATGTGGCTGCAGGAAACCATCTCGTCTTATGTGTCCATGTTAAACAAATGCCCCTATTCACTGGCCAATCACTGGGCCAATGCCAGACACCTGATTAACGACGACGAAAAAGCCGATCGTATCGAAAGTGCTCTGCAAAACGACCAGCCCGAAAACGCCTTCGATGGCGCTGAACTGGCACTGATGCAGTATGCCCGCAAGCTAACGCTGCACCCTGCAGACATGGTCGAGTCCGATGTAACGTCGCTAAAGCAGGCTGGCCTTGACGACGGTGAAATACTGGAAGCCAATCAGATCATCGGTTACTTCAACTACGTTAACCGATTGCTCAACGGTCTTGGTGTTACCACTGAAGGTGATACCGTCGGCTACTACAGCAAAAGCGAATAACGGCTGCATGCGCCCGTCAACCGACATCTCTGCCGGCGCGCTTACACTGCTGTGTGACTGCGTCGGTGGTCGCGCCGGTCAGCGCCTGCTGATTGTCGTAGAGCCGGCAGGCAGCGACTTCTACGATGCCGAAGCACCCAGCCAAACCGCCGACGCCGCACGCGCACTTGGCATGGACGTCACCGTGCAGGAAATCGCAGGCGGCATAAACTGCGAAGACGACTACAGCCATCTTCAGCAACACTTACAGGGTTTCGACCATGTGGTGTTCTTTTCCCGTATCGGTGATCAGATCCGCTTTGCAGACAACACTGTCATGCCGTCGTCCACCATGTGCTATACGCTGGACACCACCGCTTTAAACTCCGCCTTTGGCACCGCCTGTTATCACGGCCTGTGTGAAATAAAAGAAGCAATAGATAACGCTTTTACACACGCTTCGCATATACGCGTTACCTGCCCGCGCGGCACCGATTACTCGGGCACACCCGACTGGCAGACTAGCCCGGCCAAAGAAGTGACGGTAAAAAGATTTCCAATGCTGGTGCCTCAGCCGATACCGGCGATGGGTTTCAGCGGTACGGTGGCGCTGTGCAGATTTCTGGTCGGCACAGGATCAAGATTCTATGAACCGTACTACCTGCCGCTGGAAGCAGATGTGCAGGCCAAAGTTCACAACAACAGCATCGCAAAGTTCGAGGGCAGTACCGAAGAGGTTCAGCGGGTAAAACAGCACTATCTGCATGTGGCCGAGCACTTTTCAATCTCGCCATGGTACGTTCACTCGTGGCACCCCGGCATCCATCCCGGCTGCGACTTTAACCACAATGCGCTGGCCGATCTGTTGCGCTGGTCCGGCAGCGCGTTCGGCAACCCGCGACTGCTGCACTTTCACACATGCGGTGAATACGCACCGGGCGAAATTTCATGGAATATTGTCGACCCGACCATTTACATCGACGATATCGCTGTCTGGGAACACGGCTGCCTGCACCCCGAGCGACTGCCAAACTGTGCCGAAATTCTCGCCCATCACCCCAATCTGGCATTGCTGTATGCGCACCCATACACCGAAATCGGGCTGGCTAACTAAACCGCCACTGCAGCTTGTTGTCGCTCGATATAGTTGATTTCGCAATGTTTTTTTTATACTAATTCCTGTCAACTTGCCTGCCTCATTCAGGGTGTACGCCCCCGCCAACACACACCCGTCGCGCTGCCAAATGTGACCCTGCGTGCGGTAAATGCCACCGTGTATTCACGATATTTTGTTAACAGTGCATTGAAAACAGTACAAGGTTCACATAATTACCGAACCTTTGCAGGTCAGTCGCGATTAAACAAAATCAGCGGCAAAACTATTTACCGAATGCGCCGTTAGCGTCCATATCGAGTTGAAAACAGAATTCCATTGGAAACAAAACTCTGTCACACCCTGATTGTCGACGACGATGAGGCAATTCAGGAAATTCTGAGGGCAACGCTGTCCGAGCACGGCATGGCCGTGAAAACAGCTTCCAGCGCTGAAGAGGCACTGGAAATATTCGCTGTGGAAGAAATAGACGTTGTAGTTACAGACGTGCAAATGAATGGCATGAGCGGATTTGATTTGCTCAAGCGTCTAAAGCTGATTGACCAATCCGTTAAAGTGATTGTGATGACCAGCTACAACAGTTATGAGTCAGTACTGCAGGCCCTGCAACTTGGCGCTTATGACTACCTTCAAAAACCACTCGACAACCACCCTGCCGTTGTAGCCGCCATTCAGCGTGCTTATGAAAACGCCAAACTGCAACAGGAAAATCTCGATTTGCTGGTGCAACTTAAAAGCAGTCACGATCAATTATCTGCCGCCAACCGCAGCCTAAAAGAGGCAAACAGAAAGTTAAAACATCTGGCGGTAACAGACAGCCTGACAAAACTCTATAACCGACGATTCTTTGATCAGGTACTAAAGCGCGAGGTCGGCAGACGTAACCGTTATAAGCTTCCGTTGTCTGTGGTTATGATCGACATTGATAACTTCAAGTCTTTTAACGACAACTACGGCCATCACGGTGGCGATCTCGCTATAAAAGCGGTAGCTGAAGTACTGGTCGAATCTGCCCGTACTACCGACATCATTGCACGCTATGGCGGTGAAGAGTTTGTTGTTGCACTGCCACTGACCGAACCATCGAGAAGCATCACGTTTGCAGAGCGTGTGCGAACAAACATCGAAAAGCGATTGATCAAAATTTCTGAAACTGAAACCACTTCAGTCACCCTTAGTATCGGAATTTCCGGTGTCGATGCCAAGCAATTACCAATCTCGACACCTGAGCTAATTAAAACTGCAGATCAGGCACTGTATCTGTCCAAAGCCCAGGGAAAAAACCAGTGTCAGCTAATAGAAATTACGGCTAAAAAAGACAAGGCAGCCTAAATACGGTTGTCGCCTAATTAATCAAACCTAACGGTTATCCAGAGCACTCTTTGTAACAACGCGGCTCTCTTGGACAAGCTCCGCTACGCGGACATATCACACGCGCCTCGTTATCAATTCCTCTCTCAAGCCACGCAATATTCAGTATTTTTGCAATACTGTTTAGCTCTTTTTTAATAGATTTCGGTATCACCGCAGACCCGCCTTTTCCACCGCAAGCCTTTTTTAAATCAGCGGCAAGTTCGTTAGCGTCTTTTCCCTGAGCAACGATTGCCGGGTTCAGTTCAATACCGGCACACAGCACCTGATTACTACCGGCCAGGTCTTTAACCCTAATGGATTCACAGCAGTAAATACGCGTTTCATTACCGACGTCGAGCAGTGAAATCTGTGCCGAAGAATAACTCATGTCTGAATCTATCTTTCTAAACACCGCCCAGTGCTGACAAGGGTCCTGCACCATGCGCATATTTCCCCAGGG
>CAYZVB010000079.1:0-17803 GCA_964481315.1 uncultured Granulosicoccaceae bacterium | reverse complement strand
TCTTTCTACAGTCAGAAGTATGGCATACAAGGTCGTCTTGATCTCTTACACCTCGACGGACAGCGCAATCGTCTAGATATCGTCGAGCTAAAGTCGGGTAAGCCGTGGCGGCCCAATAAATATGGACTCAGCCACAATCACTACACGCAGACGCTGCTCTATGATATGATGATGCACTCTGTATACGACAAGCGATATGCCATCACGCCATATATTTTATATAGTGTCCTAGATAATGATCAGCTCAAATTTGCACCGCCTGTCAAAGCACAGCAATACGAGTCGATCAAGGTTCGTAACGATATCATCAGTCTAGAACGACAGCTAGGGTCCATCGACCAACAAGAGGAGCACATCCTACACTTTGTTGATCCGATACATATAGATGCCAAGGGCTTTGTCGGTCGTGATGTCTGGCTGGCGCATTGCTGGGAGCTTAACGACGCTGAAATAAACACGCTTGCAAAAACCCAAACCGGTGTTTCGCATTGTCCGGAGCCGGTTTATCTGGTTGGCGCAGAGGTGACACCGATACCACAGATGCAGGCCGCAGGTGTGCGTATTGGCCTGGGGGTAGATGGCGCTGCCTCGAATGATAATTCCAACCTGATGCATTGTATTCACAGCGCTTATATGTTGCAGGCGCTGGTGGCCTCGCAACATCAGTATGCGGTACCCGAGCCGCGTGAATTTCTGCACTATGCCGCCCGCGGCGGTGCAGATCTGCTAAACCGCCCGGAACTTGGATCACTCGAAGCCGCACAGGCCGCAGACCTTTTTATGCTCGATGTTCGCAGAGTAGAGTACATCGGTGCCGTCCATGACCCTGAAAGCCTGATCGCTAAGGCAGGTGTGTTTTCACCGGTCGATCTGACCATGATCAACGGTCGCATCGTGTGGCGCAACGGTGAGTTTCCGGGGCTCGATGAACAACAGATGTATGCAGATGCTCAGGCACACGTCGAGCGCGTTGTGTATCCGAATTTGTAGTTAACGTTAACCACTCACAGGAGATAACATTGTATGAATAGAGTTTCAAAGGCACTCTCTGCCATTGCCGCTGCGGGGTATTTATTCGGTGCAACTGCACAGGCCGAAACACTTGAAATTGGTGTGTTACTGCCCTCACCTATTGCTGATGTTGGCTGGTCACATGCACTGAATGAAGGAATAGCTGCAGTCAAAGAAAAGTACGGCGACAAAGTCAACGTCAACACCATTGAAAATATTCAGGAAGGCCCGGACGCTGATCGCATCATGAATAAAATGATCGGTGACGGCAGCGAATTCCTGCTGCTCGGTTCTTTTGGTTACATGAATGCGGGGCTGAAACTCGCACAGCGCAACCCTGAACGTACTTTTCTGCACGCATCAGGCTACAAAACTGCAGACAACTTTTCGCCATTTACTGCCAAGTACTACGAAGGCGCCTATCTGATGGGCATGGCGGCTGCAGAGCTGACCAAAACCAAAAAGCTTGGAG
Source organism: uncultured Granulosicoccaceae bacterium (assembly GCA_964481315.1). Taxonomy (GTDB): domain Bacteria; phylum Pseudomonadota; class Gammaproteobacteria; order Granulosicoccales; family Granulosicoccaceae. The sequence continues at coordinate 16,320 of CAYZVB010000079.1, read as the reverse complement.
TGGTTTCGGCTTTCGCTATTCCTGAATTAATTTCAACCATTAACGGTTTTACTCTGGGTGCACGCAGCGTAGACCCGGAAGTGACCGTCGATGTTATCTGGATTAACTCATGGTTCGACCCGGCTAAAGCACAGGACTCTGCGAAAGCACTGTTGGCCGGTGGCGCAGACGTTCTGTTTTCCAACGCACAGGACACCCCGTCCGTTGTTACAGTCGGTGAAGAAGCCGGTGCCTATGTGTTTAACTTAAACAGCTCTATGAAAGAATACGCACCAACCAAATATCTGGGTGTGGTAAAAACCGACTGGGCACCGTTTTTTGTTGCCTCGGTTGATGCGCACCTGGCTGGCAACTTTCAGGGAAAAAATGAATGGCTGGGCATGAACGACAACGTCGTCGTCGTAGAGGACTGGAGCGACGATATCAGCAGCGACATGAAAGCGCGCATTGAAGCGACTCACGCCGAAATCGCCTCGGGCGCAATGCACGTTTATGACGGCCCGTTGACTAACCAGGAAGGCAAAGAAGTCATACCTGCCGGTGAAAGACTGGAAGACGGTGCAATTCTGGGCATGGACTGGCATGTCGAAGGTGTTAATTCTCCGTTACCGAAGTAATCTGCCATCACCTGCGAAGTCCGGAGCGCCAGCCTGACGGCTTAACCGGCGCTCCGGCTTCCGTACCAACGCAGCCTGCCCCATGCCAAATAGTCCCGCATTGCTATCGCTACGCAATATCAGCAAGCGATACCCGACAGTAGTTGCCAACGACCGTATTAATCTGGACGTACACGCCAACTCTATCCATGCCATTCTTGGTGAGAACGGTGCCGGCAAGTCTACACTGATGAAACTGGTGTACGGCCTTGTGGAGCGCGATGAAGGCGAAATGCTGTGGCAGGGTAAGCCGGTAAGTCTGCGCAACCCTGCTGCCGCCAGAAAGCTTGGCATTGGCATGGTGTTTCAGCACTTTTCTCTGTTTGAAACCCTGAGTGTGGTGGAAAATATCTCACTGACTATCCCAGGCAGCAGACAGTCTCTTGCAAAAAAAATCAAGGATATCGGCGAGCGTTTTCAATTGCCGGTCAATCCCGATGCGTTTGTACACTCGCTGTCTGTAGGTGAACGTCAGCGCGTTGAGATTATTCGCTGCCTGCTGCAGGACTTAAAACTACTAATACTCGATGAACCGACATCAGTGCTACCACCGCAGCACATTGATGCTCTGTTCGACGCTTTGCGTAAGCTGCGCGACAGCGGTGTTGCGATACTGTTTATTTCTCACAAGCTAGAAGAAATCCGCAGTCTGTGTGACACCGCTACCGTACTGCGCGGCGGCAAAGTAGCCGGTACTGTCGACCCGTCGCAGGCGAGCACACAAGAGCTCGCAACAATGATGATCGGCCATGAAGTACCAACCGTTCAGGCCAGAGCTAAACAGCAGCAAAGCGATGCGCCACTGTTGCAATTGAGTGCTGTGTCTGTGGCAAGTGACGACCCTTTTGGCACCAGTCTGCAGGGTATTGATCTGCAGGTACATGGCGGTGAAATCGTTGGCATAGCCGGTGTGTCGGGTAACGGCCAGAAAGAACTCTCACGGCTTATTTCAGGCGAACAGATTGAAAAACACCTGCAACCTGATGCCATCACTATGATGGGCCGTAACGTAACCCGCTTAAACGCAGCGCAACGACGGTCAATGGGGTTTGCTTTTGTCCCCGAAGAAAGACTCGGGCGCGGCGCTGTGCCACCAATGACACTGGCCAAAAACTCACTGCTCACCACTTTTAATAAAGGACTGTTGAGCCAGGGATTTGTACGGCGTAAGAAATTAAACCAACACACCGAAGACTGCATAGAAGCATTTGATGTCCGCTGCGGCGGTTCACAGGCACATGCAGAATCGCTGTCCGGCGGCAACCTTCAAAAGTTTATTATCGGACGCGAGCTGATGCTAAAGCCAAAACTGCTGTTTGTGGCACAGCCCACCTGGGGCGTCGATATCGGCGCTTCCACCGACATACGACAGAAACTGATTAACCTGCGTGACAGCGGCGTTGGTATTCTACTGGTCTCTGAGGAGCTGGAAGAATTATTCGAAGTGTCCGACAGACTGCACGTGATTAACGGCGGAAAACTCTCGCCACCGCTGATTACCGCAGAGGTCACGCCAAACGATATCGGTGAATACATGATCGCTCAGCAACCGGGCGCACAGGAGCACCACCATGCTGTTTAAACTGGTGCGCCGACCACGCAGTTCTGCAGCAATGATGGTGGCCGCCCCGCTCATCGCAGTGGTGATGTCTGTGGTTGTAAGCTCGCTGTTGTTGCTGTTTTTAAAAAAGCCGGTCGGGCTGACGCTGCACTCATTTTTTATCGCTCCGTTCGAGAACTTTTATTCAATTACTGAGGTTTTCTTAAAGTTCGGTCCGCTACTGTTGATTGCACAGGCACTCGCGGTTGGCTTTCGCGCCAAAGTCTGGAACATCGGTGCGGAAGGACAAATGATTATCGGCGCCATTGCAGCCAGTGCGGTACCGGTGTATTTCGTCGACAGCACATCAGGCTGGCTGCTACCGGCAATGATTGTTTTAGGTGCACTGGGCGGTATGGCCTGGGCTGCAATTGCCGCGTTTTTAAAGACCCGTTTTAATGCCAATGAAATCCTGGTTACTCTAATGATGACGTCAATCGCCCTGCAGTTGTTGTATTACTTGCTGCTGGGCCCGTGGAAAGACCCAATGGGATTCAACTTTCCGCAAACGGTGATGTTTCAAAACGAAGCGTTGTTCGAACCGTTATTCTCCGGCGTGCGGCTCAATACCTCTATTGTTATTCCGATTGCATTCACCATTGCGATCTGGCTTTTTATGGAAAGACACTTCGGTGGTTTTAAACTGGTGGTCGGCGGCCTGGCACCGCAGGCAGCAGCCTATGCAGGGTTCAGCGCTAAAAAGGCGGTATGGGTCAGCCTGCTACTGGCAGGTTTTGCGGCAGGGCTTGCCGGTATGAGCGAGGTAGCCGGCCCCATTGGACAGCTCCAGCGCTCAGTGACTTCGGGTTACGGTTACTCCGCCATTATCGTTGCCTACCTGGGCGCACTTAGCCCGATAGGCATTGTGTTCGCAGCATTTTTTGTTGCTGTACTGCAAATTGGCGGTGATGTGGCGCTGGTTTCTGCTGGCTTACCAATCAGTGCTGTGCATGTATTTCAGGGTCTGTTACTGATCTTTTATCTCGCCGCCTACACACTGGTTAATTACCAGATCAGACCTGTACGCACTGCGCCATCAATCGCAACAGGTACAAACTCATGAGTACGCTTGAGTTTTTTCTGGCAGGCACGTTCAGTGCCGCCACCATATTTTTACTGGCTGCACTCGGTGAGCTGGTCGCTGAAAAATCCGGTGTACTGAACCTGAGTGTTGAAGGCATGATGGCAGTGTCCGCTGCCGTCGGGTTTGTTGTTACCTATGAAACGGGAAGTCATATACTCGGGTTTGCGCTGGCCGGTGCTGTAGGCATTGTTGTTTCACTGGTGTTTGCGGTAACTGCCATTACATTTCTAGCCAATCAGGTAGCCACCGGGCTTGCTGTTGGCATTTTTGGCCTTGGGCTTTCAGCGCTTATAGGCCGCGACTACGAAAGCCTGACTATTGCATCAAGTGATGGTGTATCAATACCACTACTCAGCGACCTGCCACTTGCCGGGCCTGTATTGTTTCAGCAGCACCCGGTGGTCTATATGACGTTCGTAATCGCTGTAGCGATCGGCTTAACGCTAAAACATACGCGACTGGGGCTTGCGATACGCTCGAGTGGTGAAAACCCTCATGCAGCACAGGCGCTGGGCTTTCCGGTATTTCTCATTCGCTATTGCTGCGTCGCGTTTGGCGGATTAATGGCGGGGTTTGCCGGTGCGTATGCCTCTACGATTTATACGCCGCTATGGGCAGACGGCATGATTGCCGGACGCGGCTGGATAGCCGTGGCACTGGTGGTTTTTGGCACATGGAAAACCGGACGAATCGCATTTGGCGCATTGTTGTTCGGGATGGTGTCTCTGGGTGAGCTGGTGGCACAGTCGATGGGTGCAAGCATTCCCTCACAGCTACTGTCGAGCCTGCCCTATATTGTGACTATTGTGGTGCTGGCGATTATTTCTACCGACCGGGCGCGTATGAAACTGCATTCACCGTTTTCACTCGGGGAAACCTTTGACGGCACTGAAGGGCGCTAGATCTCTTTTAGCATGACTGATCCAACATACCTGCATGTTAGAAGGCTGTACCTGCAGAAATATCGCGTGCCCTTCACAGGGCACGCACTAACTACCAATAGGACTATTACTATTGTTGTGGAGTAATCGTTACTCGCAACACGCTACCGTTCAAACTTACAGACTGCCCGCGTCCACCAATGCTGCTGACGCGAGTATCGGGGTCTGCGTTACCAGTGTCGGGACCAGCCTGTCGCTGCACCTGGTTTGGTCCTGCACCCGGCTCTTCATCGGCTTCGGTACCGGCATCCCAGATAGCAAATTCACTTGCTGCAACCTCACCGGAGATCGGCTGGCCGTTAACAAACAGATCGAGACTGTTGTCTGCATCGGTGGTTGTATAGAACCAGTCGTTTGAAGGAACAAACATCGTGACGAAAGCAAACTTGTCACCGTCGACTGCCTGCACGTTAAACTCATACGCACCACCCGGTCCAATAGGGCCCGGCGCATCGGCACCAACAGGTGTATTGAATATTGCAGCCCCCGGAACCGCACCGGGATATGGCGCAGGGTTACCATCTTCAGCTACCGCTTCAAGCCCTGCGTTAGCTTCGTTTCTTGGCAATAGTAAGGGACTGTCAGCATCATTACGATGAACAATGTAGGCACCCGGTGACAAAGGCACCGCCTGAGTCGTGCCATTAGAAGCGACATTCAGAGTGTCCGAAGTGGAGATGTTTTCAAGACGAATGGTAAACATGGTGGCATTACCGGGGTCGATCTGACCGCGCAGCTCACCCGGCGCATTAGCTGCGGTATGAACATTAAAGTACAGCTCACCGCGGTTGAACGCACCGATCTCATCTGCGGTAAGCGCCCGTGCATCGGCAGGTACCGTCCAGGTTGAGCCACCGTCTTCAGATGTGAGGCCAATGACAACGGGTCCGGTAGAACCTGCAAAGCCGCGGTGGATATGCACCATAGTAGCCGGCCCACTCAGGTTACTAACACCAAGAGAGGCGGTGACTGCGCCGTTTTCACTAACCGATATTTCAGCGGTACCACTGGCACCCGCCGGCACACCTGAAGGTGCTGGTATTTCCTGCGCCGCATCGAGCTGAACCGATACAGTTTGTACGTTACCAACACCCTGCTGGCCCGTGTCTGTCTGGCCGGTGTCTGTTTGGCCACTGTTATCGACCACAGTGGTATTGTCGTCGCTGTCACATGCAGCGACTGCAATAAGGGCCGAAAACATCAATGCATATTTAGCAGGGCGGGAAGCCAGGTTTTTAGTGTTGAACATGATAAATAACTCTCCTGAGAATAAAATTGATATGAGTTGTTAAAATTTCGGAAGCAAACACACCAAACCATGAAAAACTATTTCGTCACTTAACCGGTGACTAATATCAGTGCCGATGTATTTCGTGCCTCACGCAATAGAAAACACATGGAATCCCATCCCTATTCCGGGGGAGTTATTGTGAAAGTATCACTTTTCTATAACATCAAAATTTAATTTAAAGCCAGAGTGGAACAATATATACAGAAAGGACTTCACATCGGTTATCTGCCGTGTTTTATCTATATTGAATAGACTGTTTTATTGAATTAAAAATTATTTGGCATTCAGTGTTTGCCAACGTCTTCACTGACGAGGACTTCGTGCAGTCGCTTAAACCCTGCAACCAATTAGATCACTGCATGTGTGTTTTACAGGCAAAGCACAAAGAAAGGCAAAGGCAGCGACCAGCCGCACAAAGCAAGATAGAAGTGCTTTTTTCGAAGTAGATTTAATCTGAGGCAGGTGCAGCACTAGCGCTGCTAGAGAGCAACAGCACCGGTAGTAGTGCTGTGCAAAGTGCAGAGAGTTTAATTCAGTTACTGCGGTAAACTACACATGAACCGACCTGGCTGGTTGGCAGACAGGTCAGCGTTAGCCGCTGACAAAAAGACCTTTTGACGACTGATACAGCGCAGTCAGATTTTCCGGCGACTCATCAGCGACGATAACAAAACGCTGATCGCCATCAACCCAGCTTGCGGTACCGAGGCCATGCCGCTCACCGATTTGCAGAGGCAGACCAACTGCCCCGTCCGCTGGCATAAAACACAGTGCCAAAGGGGTGTGTCCGGGTTTTGAGTAAACCACCTGCACTAATGTTTTACCTTCGTAGCCGAGTTCCTGGACACGTGCAAAGTGATAACCTGATTCAGACAAGTCGGGAATGGCAGTACGCATTCCGGTAGATTGTCCGAGCCCGTTTAGCTTTTCCATTGATGCCGTGAGATCTGCTTCTATATGACTTACGGTATTCGGCACATAGAGTGTCTGGTAGTCTGCGACGCGTTCAACCCATGCCTGTTGCAATGCATGTGCAGGCAATGCATCAGACACTGCAACCTGATCATTTGACGGTTGCTCACCCGACTGGTGAGTACCAATAAGAAAACCGGCTGCCACACTCAGTAACACGCACGCAGCCTGCGCCGCAAACAGGGGCGCACCAGTGAATCTTCGAGTGGTTTTGCGCGCCGACTCTATTGAAGCAACATTGTGACCGACAGATGTATTGTCTGCTGCTTCGGGTGCACCAGATGACTTAGAGTAGACCACGGGCTCGTTGCCGGCTTCCTTGAGCAGACCTTTGATATTGGCGCGTAGCTGGTTCGGCACCGGTGGCAGCGGCTGCTTTTCGTAGGCCTGCCTGAAAGGCAACCGCGAAGCGTCGAGCGCTGCCAGCTTCTTCGCAAGTTCGGGGTCGTGCTCGGCGGCTTCCAGCAATTGCTGCTCGCGCTCCGCGCCAAGCTTTCTGTCCGCGTATAGAACCAGATCGTGATCTGATAGATTCATAATGTACTCCTGGACTCAATCGACACATCTGTCATCGACATAGCCGGGGTTTCCGTAGAGGTATGTTCGATTTGCAATTGACCGATGGCGACGCGCGCTCTGGCAAGTCGGCTCATCACGGTGCCGATTGGTACGTTTAATATATCAGCAGCTTCCTGATAGGTACACTCTTCAACTAGAACCAGAAGCACAACCAGTCGCTGGGCCTCGGGAAGTTTATCGACCGCATCGCACACCTGCTGCAGATATACCTGTGTTTGCGCTGACTCGCCTGACCAGTCGCTGGCCAGCGGGTAGGTTTGCCCGGAAGCAGTCTCGACTGTGGACGCAGCAGTGTCGATGGAGTCGTGCGCGCGGATTTTTCTGGACCGAAGCTCATTAAGCCAGATTCGATGTTGTATCTGAAAAAGCCAGCTGCGGAACTTACCCTGCGCGCTATATTTATCGCGCTGCTCAAGAGCACGAACGCAGGTTCGCTGCACAAGGTCTGCAGCATCGTCGGCATTGCCGGTCAAACGCAAACCGAAGCGCCAAAGCGCTTCGAGCTCAAATTCCAGTGAAGCTGCAACATCATGAGTGTCAGTATTCATTAACCTGCAAATCTCCAACGCCAGTCACCATATTGCTCGACGAAAAACATGATTTTAAGTAAGCGTTGAAAACGCACACACGCTTCGACAAGCCATTGACCCGGCGGTTCAGGAATACTGTAGAAGAAACACTGAAACTGCCAACTCACTGAACGTTGTTTCTGCATGTGGCAACGGATTAGTGCTGCTCCTGGCGCTACGTTTACCGGTGACTGTAACAACTGGCTGTAGGCATTGTACTGACAGAGCGAAGGTGAAACCACTTTCATGTCCGGGCCTGCGCTATTTTTGCCAATGCTTTAAGCGTTAGCTCCGATTCATCAGCGACGATCACAAAACGTTGATTAGCGGCAATCCAGTCAATAGCCTGCAGACCATCAAAACGCGTGATTGCAGGGGCTGAATCGGTGAGCCCGGTCGTACGCATCAGGCACAGCGCCAGTGGAACCCGCCCTTCCCCTGAATAAATAAGTTGTATAAGCGGCCTCCCTTCGTAGCCAAGTTCCTGCACACGTGCGAGTGTGTAACCGGCTTCAGATAAATCCGGAATGGTAGCGTTAATACCATAGGCTGAAAAAAGTTCTTTTATTGACTGAACAACTCGTTCAGGGTTCGGATTGATATCACTAATAGTGTTAGCAACATAAAGCGACTGGTAGCTGGCGATACGCTCGACCCACTCAGCCTGCACCGTACGGTCGGCCCTGCCGGCAACCAGATCGGCCACCGTTGATATTGTGCCAACGACATAACCGATGCCAAGACACAATGCCAGACACATCACCTGAGCCCATCCGACGGACCATCCACGCACACCGCCGGCGGTGCTTTGACCACCGCCGTACTCACGGGTAACAATCGACCAGTCGCGAATATTATCCCGCAGCTTTTCGGGAACATCCGGCAGCGACTGGTGATCGAAGGCTGCTTTATACGGCAGGCGCGATGCTTCCAGTGCCGCCAGTGTTCCGGCCAGCCCGGGGTTTTGCTCGGCCAAACCAAGTAACCACTGTTTGCGCTCCGGGCTGAGCAGACCGTCCGCGTATAACACCAGGTCTGTGTCGGTGAATTTCATTGTGCGTACCTGACATCTATCGCAGCACTGCAGGCAGACGTGTTTTCGTTCAGTTGCAGCTTACCGAGACACAGTCGGGCGCGAAGCAGCCGACTCATCACGGTTTTCACCGGAAGATCAAGAATATCCGCCACCTCGTGATAGGAAAACTCCTCAATACAAACAAGTAAAATAATGAGTCGCTGGGCTTCCGGTAAGCGATTAACAGATTCGCACAGGTACCTGCCATAACCGTCACAGCAGTTGAGCCCGACTACCTGCTCACTTCTGTCTGCCAGACGCAGCTTGAATGCGCTGGAACGTTTCTGATCACACCATATGCGGTGCAGCATTCGAAACACTGAGCTGCGAAAGGTTTGATGACACGTAAAGCGATTGCGTTGTTCGTTGACGCGCTGACTGGTCGCAGCAACCAGAGAGCTGGCGCTTTCTTCGTCGCCGGTCAGGCGCAGCGAAAACCGCCACAGGGACTGTAACTCACGCTCCAGCAATGCATTCACAGGGAAGACTTCGTTCATACCAGATAAACACCCGGCAACGCCAAAGTATTCCATGGCAACAGCACTTACCGGCTGATCAGTCGGCCGACATGTGATCTGTGGCAGAAACCGGCGTGCAGGTCCTTACAGCAACCCCAAATAAACGCGAGCCGCGCACTGCGCCTTACACTATTGGGGCTAAGTTAACGCTCAAATGTGTAGATCAAATCGGCACTTGAGACATCGCTTTTTGCCGCCACCAGTGACAACAACTCGGTAAACTTGTAGCGCAGATTGTAGGTCTTTGATTTACTGATTAAATCGATGCCGTAACTGACATACAGATCCGGTGTGAGGTACTTACCCAGGGTGTAGCTGACACCGGCTGTGCCAACCGGCCTGCCAAGTAGAATGTACGACAACGTGTTGGCATCGGTTTGCGGAGGATCAGACTGTAATTGCAGCAGCGGCGCCTGGGCCGTTCCACGAATTCTCGCCCCGGCCTTCACTTCATAAGCGGGCACCTCACGCGCAACATCGAGTTCCAGCGCCGGATTAGTAACCGGCCCGCCACCAAACAGAATACGACCACTTTCCATGGTCAGGCTCTGCCCGTAAACCAGAAAGTCACCACTAACCACTTCAATTGCGCCAACTCCGGTCGGAACGCCACCCGGCTGTTGTTCAATGGTGACCGCACCCGCCAGTGCACCGTCAAACTGCCCGGCTTTGACGCGAATGTCATCGCCAAGCGTCACCTCGACGTTTATTGTCATGCGACTGGTTTCACCTTGTGCATCTGCTTCGCCGTCGCCATTCACGATAACGACGTCCGGTGACTCGCGAACCAGCGCCGCTTCAGCACCAGCCTGATAATACGCTGTTGGCACATGCACTTTACCGGTGATGGTAATGTCTTCTCCCTTCTTAATAACCCGCAAGTCAGGGCTAACAAGCAGACGCTGGTTTTTCGCGTTAGCCACCTGAAAGTTCTCACCTTTGATAGTCACGTCAGCGTCGGTGGTGGCGGGATCAAAGTTACCATTGAGTTCAATTTTTCCATCGCCGGAAACTGCACTGCCGCTAAGTATCAGTCCGCCTTTACCATCACTGCGGGCAACTACTTTACCATCGATCAGCTTCATTGCCACAGACGGTACCTCAAGCACCAACGCGTCGAGGTCGGAGTCACCAATCACTTTTGGCGCGTCCACCGTGCCTGCGAGTTTCATCGAGGTATTAAGCGACCCCTTGAAGGAGTCAAGGCCGGGTGCAAACGCACTAAACAAGGCCAGATCTTTGAGATCGGTTTTTACAGAACCACTGAGTTCCTTTTCACCGGACAAGTCTGCAATGTTTGCAACAGACGATAAGGTACCGATTTCACCGAGGTTAAAATCCACTCTGGATTTGAGCCCGTTGTCAGCATATTCAAAATCAACGGTATTTTTGCCGATGGTTGTGGTGCGCGGTTCTCCGGCATCGAGATAGTCGAGTGTGCCGCCGGGCACAGTAAGTGCTCCGTTAACAACCGGTGCAGACCCGGGGCTTACGGACAGATCGATCTGACCACTCACCAAAGCATCAAGACCGATATCCGGTGGCAGGTATTCTTTGAATCGCAGAGTGTCCAGTGAGTCGATATCGACGTTGGTCGCCACACCCTGCTTAGCATCCCACGTAGTATCTATACAAACTGTGCCGGGCTTGCTTTGCAAACACAAGCCACTGGCGTCGACGCCTTCAGCACCGGCTGTGACCGGCACCGGCTGTTGCAATACCCAGTCACCAAATTTCGTGTCGGTGAGATCGAGTTGCTCGACCTTTCCCTGCCAGTTATTGTCACTGACACCACCAGTGACATTTAGCGCCAGTGTAACCAGTTCACTATCTGCAGTAATCGCCGCACTGTGATTTGCGGGTGTACCCTGCCCGCTTACACTGGCGTTGGCAATGACCTGGCCACCGGCGTTTATATCTTTCAACTCAAGTTTAAGCGTTGACTGCCTGGCACCGGTGAGATCGATCATGCCTCGACCCGCACCACTTTTAATACTTAATGCGTCAGCAGCCTGCAGGTTGTCAATGGCTATAGTAAATTCAGATACCGGTGCACTGACATCACCCGCAACCACACCATTAACTTTAATAGCTCCGTCTAAGTCGGGCACCAGCTTACCTATCGCGGGAGCATCAAGGTTCCACTGCATATCAAGTGAATCACCAACGGTACCGTTCGCCTTCAGTGAAGCCGCACCGGCGTTGACAGCAAGCTGCTGAATATTGGTAATGCCCTGATCCATGACTACAACACCTGATCCTGATAACGGCTGATCGCGATAAGAGCCGGTCACTTCCTGCAAGGTAGTTGTCACCGACACACCGTTGTCACCAACAGCACCGGTGCTGTTAGCCGAAAAGCCTACACTGCCCCGCAGCCCGGGCCATTTTTCATCGGGATTCAACGCATCACCGGTCACATCAAACTGCCAGTCGACCTGCGGTGCCCAGTTAAGCATGCCTGCACCGTTAAGGCTGCCACCCAGTGTTTGCCCATTGAGACTGATATCACGCAACTGTTGTTGATTACCGAGTGCTGCGAGCGTCCAGCTTCCATCCGGTACCTGCAGCCCTTCGACCTGTAATTCTGCACCAAGCTTGTAGCCATCCAGCGGGCCATTGATGGTCACCAGCCCCTCTGTGACATTAACCACCTGTTCTGTCTGTGCGTTTAGCGGCCAGCTCAGCTGATTGAGTTTGGCCTGCAGCGCGACAATCGATTCACCGGGGTTGAACTCGCCCTGCATTTCAATCGCGGGCGATGTAGAACCGGTATTTACGTTCAATGAATTAACCGTGATCAGCTCAGGCGTTACGGCAACGTTGCCATCTACAACCAGTTCACCAACACCGGGTTGCGATACCTCGGCGTTAGTGACAATCTTCAAATTGTCCGGCCCCCCGGTCACTTTCAGTTGACCGTTTGGACTTTCGGTCAGCAGCGTCTCCGCTTCAGACAACGGCCATCGCAGATCCGTCCAGCTAATCGTTACATCGCTGTTTAGGTCTGCCAGTTGTATATTACCGGTGGCATCTACACTGGTCGGTGAGTCTTCAAACGCGAGCTGCAGTTGCCTGATATCAATTGCCTGCAGATCTCCCTGCAGTACATAGTTACTACTAATTTCACCTGTAATCGGATGCCGGGTTTTCAGATTGCCATTGACTTCATAACTCTGCATCGACCCGACGGTTTTGGCATCAACATAGAGCGGAATGCCGACGGCCGCCGGAGCAAAAACACCAAGATCATCAGAGTCGACAGACACGTTACCGGTCCACGACAGCTCGGCGGTGGCATCCTTCACCTCTGCATCAACGCTGACAGACAAGGGGCGGGTTGTACCGGGACCGGTAATTTGGTGCTTTATATTCAGCGTTTGCGCGGTACCGGTAATGCTGCCGGTACCACTGAACTCACCAAGTTCCTCGTGCCTAAATTGCCACTCGGGTTGCAAATCTACCGGCCAGTCGCCGGCGGTATCGAGCGAGCCTGTCATCGACACCTGCAACTGCGGTGAGGCAACATTCAACTCAACCAGTCTGAGGGAGCTCTGTTCGCCGGATGCGCTGAGTTTTATTTCATCGATAACAAAAGGTGTTGTCGCACCATGGGGATAAATGTTCAAGTCCGTGACATGTATGTTTTTAATATCTGCACTGATCGGCAACGCAAGATCACGAAGCTCAAAAGGCTGACTTTCAGACGGACTGTCTGACGGTGGTGGCAGGTAAATATCTATTCCCTGTGCGGTCAGATCATCAACCTGTACCGAGCGGCTAAAGAGCTTGCCGGGGCGCCAGTCATAGCTGGCTGAGTCAATCTTTACCGAAGCGCCGCCATCATTAACGTATGAGATGTTTTCAAAGCTTGCAGGTCCGATTAACGCACCGCTGCTGTCGCCCACGACCAACTCACCCGCTGCATAACTCTGGCCCAGTGAGAAGAGTCGCTGAAGACCGCCGTGCGTCATGGTGACATAGGCCAGCACTGCAAATAACAGTAACAACAAAAGAAGCAGTAACAGCGCGACACGTTTCAATACGCCCATCATACGCTCCTACAGGTCCGGCCCGATCGACAAATGCAGGCGTACATTGCCTTCACCCGGATCATTCATTTTACGCGCTACATCGACCCGAACCGGTCCAATCGGCGATTGCCAGCGCAGCCCGACACCAAGCCCGAAACGGTACTCCGGCTTGTCGTCAAAGGCATCACCGAAATCACTAAACGCCGCCCAGCTAAAGCTTTCGTTAAACGGCACTTCGTACTCGGCACTGGCTTCCAGTAAATGCCGGCCACCCTGCGGTTCGTTTTCATCATTGACGGGGGCAATGGTTTGAAATTCAAAGCCGCGCACGGATGCATCACCACCTGCATAGTAACGCAGCGAAGATGGAAGCTTATCGTAGTTGTCTACCCAGGTAGTGGCTGCACTGGCTCGCGCCAGAAAACGATGATTGTTGGCAAACGTTTTAATGATCTTGGTTGAAATTTGCGGCTGTATAAAGCTGGTATCCGACCATAACGATTCAGAAGCACCGCGCAACCCCAGCTGAAGCCATGTGCCATTGATGGTGTTAATGCGTCTTTCAAGCTCTGCCGGATAGGTTCGCGTCCACTCTACACTGGGGATAAGTAACCGCGACAATGAGCTGTCCCCGTCAAGAATAAACTCCTCCAGATTAAAATCGACAGCGTAAGTTTTGAGCCAGAAACCATCACGGAAGCGATAGCTGCCACCCAGACTAAAGCCTTTAAATTCGCGCTCGGCCTTTTCTCTTTCGATACCAATGCGTATTCCGTAGCTATCTGTTCGCGGATCACCGGTTGGAATGGTATAAGCCGCGGAAACACCGTAACCGATTTCAGACAACTGCCCTTCGGCCTTATAGTGATGACCGCGACGATTGATTCTGCGACCATCAACACCGACTTTTATACGCGCACGGGTATCGGTGCCATAACCAATACCCACCACATATTCTCTGGGCTTGATATGACTTAGATCTACCTTGACCGGGATAACCTCGTCGACCGCTTCAAGCGCAGACGCTCTGACATCAACCCGTTTGTAATAGTTGGAATTGGTCAAATCACTTTGCAGCGACTGCAGCTTGCCTGCATCAAAGTAGTCCTGATCTTCAAGCTCGACATAGCGCCCCAATAGATCTTCAGAAATCCAGTCGATGTCCTGTGTGATCACCGCTTCACCGATCCGGTAACGTGGACCGGGATCGAGTTCAAGGAAAATTTCTGCAGTATAGTTTTTTACGTCAATTCGAATTTGCTGCTGAGTAAATTCGGCATCAAAAAAACCGTAGCGTGCAGCCGACGTTTGCATACTTTGCTTAAGCTTGTCGTACGCCTGTTGATTTAAAGGCTGCCCCTGATTCAGGTTAGCCGCTTCCCGTGCCTGACAGAAGTCAATGACAAGCTCTTTGTATTTGTTAAAGTCATCATCGGCGACAGCAATTTCGGGCAACAGGCTCTTGCGATCGCGCGCGCGATATCGAAAATCCTGACAATCAACCACCACATCTTTTAGAGAGATTAACGGCTCGCCGGTAATAGGCACCCTGTCATTCGGCTTGACGCGATAAATTGCAGTCCATTTGGAACCAACATCTGTCAGCTCGGTTTCGATTGTCGGGCGATAGTAACCAAACGGTCGAAGGGCCGCTGCGATCTGTGCTTCTGCCCTGCCATGCAGAAAACGCAATCGTGGAATGGAGGTGATGTCTTTGTCTTCGAGCGCACGGATTTCAAGAAACCCTTCAATGTTGGTTTTTAAATCCTTATCAACACCGCTAATCAGTATGCTGAGCTCTTTTACTTCAGTGCCGGCACCGTCCTGCGCCGAGGACGCGCACATCAACACGCCAAACAGACAGCAGATGCCTGTCAACCGGACTACCGCGCTGGTTGGTTTTACAATACTCGCGATCATGTTGTTTTGGTTATTCTGTGATGCGCAGGGGCCGACCCGGGTGCTTTATTTCCAGGGTACGTGTTAAGTGTAGTCAATAATCTGGCGAAGTGGAGTTTTAGGCGTCCGCACATCCTGTGCAGGTTGCAAATCTTCGTCCACTCGCCGCACGCAGGCGCGAATCCGCACGCTACGGCAGCAAAACGCGAAGGCCCCCGCTGGTGTCAGGCAATGCTAATGTGTGGCAGACAAACCCTGCAAATGGCTTTAAGACAGGCTCGCAATCACCTCGGATGCGCTGATGCGGTCCGGCATTCCCCGGCCTTCGCTGAACTGTGCTTCCAGCGGCAGCAGCAGATCACGGGCGCGGGATTTGTCACCATGGTTTTTAAGATACTTTGCATAGTCGGTGGCAATACGCAACTCATACCATTTCATACGCATAGCCCGCGCGGTTTCGAGGGCCTGTTCGAACGCCTGATCAGTACTGGTGCTGCGGCCATGCAGCTGCATGCAGGCAATAGCAACTATACGCAGCAGTTCCGGGTCTTCGATCTGTGCTCCGGATTCCGCTGATTCTGCCAACCCGCTTTTCGCCGTGGTTAGCGCAAGGTCCGGCTGCTGCAGTGACAACAAGGCGCTCGCAGACTGAGCCAGCATGTACGGGATATGCATGCGCATGTGCATTTCATCTTTATAGACTTTTAATACCGGCTCGATCAGGTCGATCACCTGCCGGTGTTCATCGACCAGAGACATTAAGCCGGGTTGCACGATAGATTCAGCAACACGCCACAACGAGAGATCATGTTTTTCGTTCAGTGCCCGCAACCCCGCCAGTGTCTGCCTGACACGGTCCGGCAGTCGAAGTGACACAAACATGTTGCCACCATGAAACAGCACCACCCCCAGAGTGTTGGCGTGGTCAATGTGCTCGGCACGTGCCAGCGCCTGATCGAATAGCTCAATCGCCTGCTCGGGATATCCGCAATGCAGCCGCGTCCATGCCGCCAGTACTTTTGCCGCAGCTTCAATATCCTGACCGTACACCGATAGCATTGAACCACCGGACTCCGGTGCTTCGTAGCGCGCTGCTTCGGAC
>CAYZVB010000078.1:15795-17816 GCA_964481315.1 uncultured Granulosicoccaceae bacterium | reverse complement strand
TTGTTATCCGACGCATGTTAGTTCCTCAATCTATTTTTGATCGTATCGCGCTGACCGGTCGATGGCAAAAAATTCCATCGCTGTTTGCGCTCGTAATGATCATGGCATTATCGGTGATTAGCGGCAGTGTTGCCGGCGGAAATCAACCCGCGGTATCCACACAATCTGTGGTCACCATTCCGGCAGACGGACCGTTGCCCGCCGGTGTCGATGAGACCACCGGTTTTAGAATGCAGCGGTACCGTTCACCGGTACCACAGACACTGCCCGGTGCAGAAGTCGTCGACACACCCCGGGTGATCGAGCTTCTTGCCGCAGGAGATGTCGTGTTTATCGATGTGTACCCGCCCACCGGGCTTGGCCCCGATCCGCTTGAGGGGTGCTGGGTAACCAACGAGCAACACAGCAACATTGAAGGGTCGGTGTGGCTGCCGGAAGTTGGCCGCGGGTATATCGATTCTGCGCATACCGACTATTTTCAACGCAACCTAAAGCTGCTGACAGAAGGATCAAAAACCACCCCGCTGCTGTTCTATTGCACTGCCGACTGCTGGCAAAGCTGGAATGCCGCAAAGCGTGCGATCCTGTGGGGTCATGAAAACGTTTTCTGGTACCCTGACGGTACTGATGGCTGGCAGGATCACAATCAACCGCTGGTCGAAGCGGTGCCTGTCAATTTTCTCGGGGAATAAAACTTGGCCGATGCGTTAGCAGACACTGCGTCTGACGGTGTTACCAATGAAAGTCTGATCGCAGAGTTTACTGCCGTCAAACAGGCAATGACCGAACAGCTGGCCGGTCATGAAAGACTTATACATCGATTGTTACTCGCCATAATCACCGGTGGCCATGTACTGGTGGAGGGTTCCCCGGGACTGGCAAAAACACGCACAGTAAATTGTTTTGCACAAATGCTTAGTGCCAGTTTTACCCGCGTACAGGCAACACCCGACTTACTGCCAGCCGATTTAACCGGTACCAATGTGTACCAACAACACGATGGTCAGTTTAATTTTATTAAAGGGCCGTTGTTCAACAACATCGTGCTGGTCGATGAAATCAACCGGGCACCACCTAAGGTTCAAAGCGCACTTCTTGAGGCGATGGGTGAAAAACAGATTTCGGCGGCCGGTAATACCTATGCACTGGACAACCCGTTTATGGTGGTTGCCACGCAAAACCCGATCGAACAGGAAGGCACTTATCCGCTGCCGGAAGCACAGCTGGATCGCTTTATGTTTTTTGTACACGTTGCGATGCCGGCGCCGGCGCTTGAGCATCAGATACTCGAAATTGTTTTACACGAAAATACCCTGCCCGCCGATACCGGCACAAAAAGCCCGCTGCTAAACAGACAACACATTAACGCTGCAAGAGCAGCCGCGGCATCGGTTTACATCAGCGATGCGGTAAAAGACTACATAGTGCGTCTGGTAACAGCCACCCGCGGACACGGTGCAGCGGGTAACGAAGCGCAATCGATAGAACACGCTGCAAGTCCGCGCGGTACTATTTTTCTGGCACAGGCAGCGCAGGCACGCGCATGGCTTGAAGGCCGTGACCATACCGTGCCGGACGACGTGATGGCACTGGCGCCGGATATTCTTTCCGGCCGTATTGTACTGAACTACCAGGCTCAGGCCCGGGGCATTAGTGGTCGCGAAGTCATACACCGCATCATGGACAATACCGCGGTTCTGTAAATGGCACTCGCTGAAACGGCAACTCCCCGCACCACGCTGTCACTCGGTGCGTTAATTGAAACCCGGCACGATATACTGAAACAAACTGCCACGTCAGTTGTCGGCGGCGTTGCACTGCCGGGGCCGCGAAGCGGGCCAAAGCGCGGACAGGGGCTGGAGTTTGTAGACTTAAGGCAGTACAACGACGGCGATGATGTTCGTCATATCGACTGGAACGTAACAGCCCGAACCAACCAACCGTATACCCGCCTTTACCGGGAAGAAAAAGAAAACACCACCACTGTAGTTGTCGACCTTAGGCGGCACATGTATACCGGT
>CAYZVB010000078.1:0-15785 GCA_964481315.1 uncultured Granulosicoccaceae bacterium | reverse complement strand
TTCGTTAAGAGCAGTAAGAGCCGGACTGCAGGCTGCCATGGCACTTTGGCAATCTTTAGCCGGTGGTGATCGAATTGGCGCCATCGTATGCACCGATCATGAAATCACTGAAACCAGACCACTTACAGGGCGCAAAGGTGCGCTGAGTGCCTGTGAGTTAATTGCCGATAAATTCAAAGCACAATCGAACGCCACCACCACCATGCCACTACACGAGCTGCTGTTGCGTCTTAACCGGCACACCAGGCAAAGCGGTCGCTATGTGGTTTTCTCGGGGTTTGATGAACGCGGAGAGGCATGGCAGCAAAGGCTCAACACACTCGGCGCTGCACAACGTACTACAGGCGTTATTACACTTGATCGGATGGAACACATAGCACTACCCGCGGGACGCTATCACTATCGTGACCGGCAGCAGCTTGAGGCGAGCACCAGTATTGACAGACGCACTCGTGACACACTGCAACAGGAACTGCAGGTCGCAAAAAAAAGCATTAAAAACAGCTTTGACAATGCCGGTGTACCGCTGATAGTCGACTACACCGATGCGCCTTACGAGCACGCATTACAGGACCTGATGCGGGGCACCCGGTAATGGCTGAATCGACCGCGGATATTCTTCAGCAGTTGCGCGGTATTCAACTACCACCGGCACCACCCGAACCGCCACTGTGGCCGCTGGCCTTAGCGTCTATTGTCATTGCCACAGGCATTGCTGTATATCTGTTTAAGCGTGCAACACAACGGCAGTGGCATCACCAGGCACTTGCCGAACTACACAATATTCAACATATACCGCAGGATAAAAAACTCTTTGTCACTGCAAAGCTTCTAAGACGGATTGTACTGACCGGCAATCAACCTCTGTCAACCGGCCATCTGACAGATAAAGCCTGGCTCAGCCAGCTTGACCACTTTTTTAATACGCGCTATTTCAGCACCGGTGACGGCCGCGTTTTTGGTGCAGAACTTTACCGCCAGACAGAAGTAACACCCGATCAAACTGAAAAAATAATCCGTAAAGTAAAAACACTGGTTAAGTATAAGGCGTGGTTCGGTGCCTGAGTTTCACTGGCCGTGGATATTGCTGCTTCTTCCGCTACCGCTGCTTATTCAAAGCATCAGTTACAAAGTAACGCACAGCTCCAATCGCAGCATTGAAGTACCACCAAGGTTACAGCGTGGTTTGGCTGCTGCAGACTCAGTGGCAGAGACCCGCCGGTTGTCACAATTCTGGCGTACACTTCTGCTGTGGGTAGTCTGGTTAAGTTTACTGACCGCAATAGCCCAGCCCTATCGACCCGAGAGTATTGCTCTGCAGAACGCAAGCGGACGTTCAATAGTGATTGCCGCAGACCTTTCAGAAAGCATGTCCAAGACAGACTTTACGATGGACAATAGAGCGGTTAATCGCCTTGCTGTTGTTAAAGCCATTGCCGGACGCTTTATTGACGGTCGCGGTGGAGACCGGCTCGGGCTGGTGCTGTTTGGTGACGAAGCGTTTATCGGTTCGCCACTAAGCTTTGATATGCAGTCAGTCAATAATGTATTACAAAGCAGCGGTATAGGTATGGCCGGAAAATCAACTGCTATCGGCGATGCACTGGGGCTTGCCATTCAGGTACTACGCACTGACAACGCTGCCGAGAAAGCAATTATTTTACTATCAGACGGCACGAACCTTTCGGGTTCTGCAGAACCCGAAGATGCCGCAGACCTCGCGGCACAGTTAAATGTACGCGTTCACACCATAGGACTTGGCAGCGAAGAAAACGTCAGTGCCGGTCAGTTGTATCTGTCGTCATCTGCCGACCTTGATGAAACGACGCTGAAAGCAATAGCCGAGGCTTCCGGCGGCGAATTCTTCCGCGCACGTACCACCGACGAACTGCAGGACGTTTACGATGCACTGGATGCACTGGAGTCTACAGACGAAGTCGCCCCGCCGGTTATTATTCAAAAAGACTATCGCAATATTTTTGTTCTGACGTTACTGCTGTCTTCTATGTTGCTGGCGCTGACCAGAGTGGTGCGTCTATGACGCTGCAGCAACCCTGGTTTCTACTACCCGCTCTGTGCTTACTACTACTATATGTAGTGTGGTACGTACGTCACGACAAGAACGACTGGCAGCACGTTATACACCCGCAGGTATTGCGTTTTTTCCACGGGCCGCTCTTTCAACACCGCCGTCGCAATACAGCATTACTTATTGCGGCCATCGCCTGTGCCGCCCTCAGCGGGCCCTCGGTACCGGGCCGACATAGCGACGCACTGCGCCACAGTGAAACGTGGTTTGTGCTAACTGATGTCTCACGCTCAATGACGCTAAACGATATTGCGCCCAACCGCCTTTCCGGTTTGCGTGACACAGCGATGGATATTGCTTCAAAAGTCAATTCCAATTCCATTGCACTGATAACGTATGCCGGAGATGCTTTTCTGGTAACCCCGCCATCATTCGACAATGCCAGCTTTACACAACACGTAGCACTGCTCGACTATGGACTGGTACCGGCTGACGGTTCAAATTTAACACGTGCATTGTCACTGGTGTTGTCTATTACTGAATCAAACGCACTGGTAAATGCACGCATTATTCTCCTCAGTGACAGCGGCGGCATGAACAATCGTGCGCAGGCAGCTGTTAATCGTTTATATCAGTCTGGCCATCGAACAGACATTGTACTGTTCGGCAGTAACGATGCTTCAGTCTCCGCACCATTCGATACAGATGCCGCAGAAAGCCTTGCCAATGCCGGCGGTGGCATTGCATTGCTTGCCGACAGGCTGGGACATGCCGATCTGGACAGCCTTAAACTTGGAAAGCTTGATCATGGTAAAAATTTACTAACGCAAACAGGGCTGGTCACACTGAGACTTACCAACCTGTCTCACTGGGTGTTGTTACTGGCTGTGCCTTTTGTGCTGTTGCTTTTTTATCGGGAGCGCCAGTCATGAAGCATCTACTATGGGCTGCGGTGTATATAGCAGGCAATGCTGCGTACGCCGATGACAACCAGATTGCACAAAAACTTTTTGATCAAAAGCGCTATGCAGAGGCCGCTGAAATCTACACCGACCCGGCCTGGAAAGGCGTTGCGCTTTACCGGTCTTCTCAGTGGTGGCGTGCAGCTGAAGCGTTTATCAGAGCAGATGATGCAGCTTCTTTTCACAACCTTGGCAACACCTATGTAGAGCTCGGTTACTATGAACTGGCACTCGAAGCGTATCTGATGGCTATAGAAAAGAAGCCGGATTTTGACGACGCGCTGTTTAACGCCGAACTTATGCGCAAGCTGCTTGCCGCCAATCAGGATGGCCGCGGACAGTCTGAACTACCACGGCGCGGCAAAGAACTGGACCGCATAGAAAGCGATGGCGACGAACAACCCGGTGGTAACAACGATGAACCGGGTGACGAGGCTAACGAAAAAAAGGACAACGGCAGCGACCGTGAAGGTGCCACAGACAGCAATGCACCGAACCCGGAATCTGTCGCCGCCGGTGACAGCGGTGCAGCCGGCAGCGACGATACAACAAGTGACAATGGCGCACCCGAAGGTGGAGCAACACAGGGCACAGAAACAGAATCGGATGCAGAACAGTTCGCCTCCACCGGCGCACAGGGTAAAGACATATCACTCGATGCACACGCCGCAAGCGAGCGATCAAAGCTCGAAGCCGAACAGGCCAATGAGCAATGGCTGAACCAAATTCAAAACAACCCGCTTAAGTTTCTGCAACGAAAAATCGAACTCGAAATGGCAAGACGCCGGCAGGCCGGTGAGTCAGCACCACAGGGAGGTAGTCCATGGTGAGGTGGCTCATTATTTTACTCACCGGGTTACTTTCGGCGGTAACGCATGCTCAAACCAGTGGTGCTTATATCAAGTTGTCACTCGAGACCGACACTGTTTACATGGGAGACACTGTAGTACTTGACGTGGAATCAACCGGATTACTCGATGAGCTCGATCTGTCACCACTTACACGTCATGCCACACTTGATCGCGAAACCACCGGCACCCGGATCGCGGTGGAAGAAGGTAAAGTGGTAGAGATCGCCATACGTCGTATGGACCTGACACCAAAGCAACCCGGCATACTGATTCTGGGGCCGATTATGGCAGGGCCGGTACAATCCAACTCGGTGCACGTTAACGTGCTAAACAGTGCCCGACCTACCTGGCAGCCGGAACCAAGCGATCTGTCGATCAGCATCAATGCCACTCCACGCAACCCGTATGTCGGGCAACAGGTTACTCTCGATATTCTGCTTAAGCACCGCTACCCGATAAACAGCGAACAGGTCACTCTGCCGTCACTGGAGGCATTTTCCAGTCGCGAACACAAAGCACAAATTCGCACTACCGGTCGGGACAATGGCTTTGAAGTACACTGGCGCTACTTCATTTTTCCAAAGCGCAGCGGAAGCATTACGCTGCAACCACTGCAGTGGACCGGCAACATCACCAGGTCACACAGCGAACGTGCAGACTTTGAACGCACATCAGAAGCGCTCACACTACAGGTACAACCGGCAGCTAACGATCAGTGGTGGCTGCCAGGCAAACAGGTAAAGATACATGACGAGTGGTCACAACCACCGACAAGCCTGCGCGCCGGAGACGAACTCGAAAGAACCATCGTGGTGACAGCGGTGGGTAACATGAGCGGTCAGATCCCTGTTGCAACACCTCCTGAAAGCCGCGCAATTCTACAGACAAAACTTGCTGAAAACCGCACGGAAAAAATCACCGAATCCGGTGTTGTCGCCACCGCAGAATATACATTTAGAGTCAGAGCACAAAGCCCGATTCCGGTATTTCTCGATACCGTGCGAGTTCCGTGGTGGAACACAACCACCAATGAATTTTCAGAAGCTATTGTACCGGCGCGCAGAATTAACGTCGGCCTGCCCGACAGAGCAGACCTGCTGGCCGAACTGGCGTTGCAGGAAACCGGCTCCAGTCGTTTTATTACCTGGTTAAAGGGCACACCGTGGATGCATCTTGCACTGTTTACCGGTGCAGCCATTAGTTTGTTGTATCTGGCACTGACTGTCGTTCGCGCTGCAATACAGCGACTGGGCACCGCGCTAAAGCTGCGGCGTGTCAGACGCGGGTTGCTCAGACTAAGTCATGACCCGCAGCGGTTATACCGACATCTGCAAAATAATTTATCCAGTCATTCAGGGTCAGGTCCGCAACTACAGCGGTTAAAACAACAGTTACACCGCTATCTCTTTAATCCGGATGCAGAAACACCAGATACAGCAGAGCTCAAAGCAACAATTCGCAAGCTGCAGTCAGATGAATTAGGTTATCTGTGCGACGATCAGGTCAGGCGCAACACAGGGAAGCGGGAGTTGCCATTGCTGACCGAGTTGTGAAACCGCTTCGGGTGACGGCGCTGACGGCAATAAAGACTCAATGACCAGTATGGTCATAATCATTAGCAGAAAGCTCAAACTTATCGCCGAAACAAACTCAATATCGAGTGTGTGTTTGAGAATATGTGCAGAGATTAGCAACGCCCAAATGTCCAGCAGCAGAATAAACACCACCACCGTCTTGTTTGCCTGCTCATCTGCCAGTGCACTGAAGAAGTAAGGCATAAAAGGCAACGCCAGCAAGTAGACCACTGCCGCAGTTCCGCACATCGCACCAAACGACTGAGCATAGCGAATCTGCATCCCCCTGACCTTCAGCAGCCCATACAGAAAAAGCCCCGGTACCGCGAGCGCCAGTACACTTCGAAACAGTGCCTCGCCAACATCGTAGGCAAACAGCAGGCCCGCCATGCTAGTGACAAACGCGGCCGCAACAGCAATACACAGCGCTACCGGCTGGCCCGGCAATTCCTGCGGTGCCATTCTCAGGAGTGCGATCTGCAGATATTGATGAAATAGCCTGTACAACAAAACAATCTCTCTATTTGTGGTTCAGCTGCAGGCAGCTGGCTGTTGTTCGCCCGGCGTTTTCAGCCGGACAGGAATACAGCAATGCACAGTCTACCGCTAAACAATCAACAATGGTTTGTGGTTTCTTGTTATAAGCGACCGGCAGGCAGGCCGACTGGGGTATCATGGGTGCCTCGCCGCACCACGAACACTTTGCAATGAATGACAGCAGCTATCAGCCGGGCAAGAACACGCCTATGAGAACACGCTTCCGCGGGTTCCTGCCGGTGGTGGTAGATGTCGAGACCGGAGGGTTCAACTCAAAAACCGATGCTCTGCTGGAAGTGGCCGTTTCTATTATTGCGATGGACGAAAACGGCAAAGTGTATCCGGAGCCAACCATCAGCACTCACGTGATTCCGTTTGAAGGTGCCAACATGGACCCGAAATCAATGGAGATTAACGGCATCGATCCCTACCACCCGTTGCGCGCTGCGCGCGAAGAGAGAGATGCGCTTGGCTATCTGTTTAAACCGATTCGACAGGCAGTAAAAAATGCCGGCTGCACACGTGCCATTCTGGTCGGCCACAATGCATTTTTTGACTTAAGCTTTATTAATGCCTGTGTTGAACGGACCGGCATCAAGCGCAATCCGTTTCATCCGTTTAGCAACTTCGACACAGTAACGTTGTGCGGGCTTGCGTACGGCCAGACGGTACTGGCCAGAGCGGCGCAACAGGCAGGACTGCCGTGGGATCAGTCCGAAGCGCACTCAGCGGTGTACGACACGCAAATGACAGCTGAGCTGTTTTGCAAGGTGATTAACCAGTGGGAAGCGGCAAACGGCGCACCGGTCTAAGCCAGCCGCCACTGCTGTCCTCTTTTACCAGCCCCGAACGCTAAATCTACAATCGGGGCCGGGTTGTTACTCGACTAAGGCCACTATGGGACTCAGGTCGTTATAAGGATCAGGCAGTTGCCTCTTCGACCATTTTGGCGAGCTCCCCGGATGAATGCATTTCGGTGACGATATCGCAGCCGCCAACCAGTTCGCCTTTAATAAACAGTTGCGGAAAAGTCGGCCAGTCTGAATACGCCGGCAGCGATTCGCGAATTTCAGAATCGATAATCACGTTCACGTAGGCAAACTCACGCCCGCAGGACTTCAGCGCTTCGCTGGTGCGGCTGGAAAACCCGCACATCGGCATTTGCGGTGTCCCTTTCATAAACAGGACTACCGGATTGGATTCGATGTGCTCTTTGATTCTGTCGTTTACGTCCATTGCCAATATGCTCAGGTAGTTGATTCTGGTAGAAGGATTATCCCACACAACCTGTAGATTGAAGCAGCTAATTTCAAGAGCGAATTCACACCGTGCCGGTCCGGCAGACCGCAGATACAGCGCCCTCGCCGTCCAATTCACGCCCGTCGGTTTACATCTCTACAGCGATTCCATAACCTATCCGATCCACGACTCTTTTTTAACCACAGCAAAACCACGAGATGCGCTCATGGCAGACGCCGAATCAACCTCCCCACTGATGAACTCTTACAGCCGGCTGCCGGTATCATTCGAGCGCGGTGAGGGTGCACGTCTGTGGGACACCGAGGGCAATGAATACCTCGATGCGCTGGGTGGAATAGCGGTCTGTGCGCTCGGCCACAGCCACCCTGAAATTACCGCCGCTATCACTGATCAGGCACAGACTTTATTGCACACCTCGAACCTGTTTGCGGTCGACAATCAGCGCAACCTCGCTGCCAAACTGTGCGAACTCACCGGTATGGAAGCTGTGTTTTTTGGCAATTCTGGCGCAGAAGCCAACGAAGCTGCTATTAAGCTCACGCGACTGCACGCCGCCGGCAAAGGCGTTGAACACCCGATTGTCATTACCTTTGACGGCAGCTTTCACGGTCGTACCATGGCCACCTTAAGTGCCACCGGCAATGCCAAAGTACACAACGGATTTACTCCGCTGGTTGAGAGCTTTGCACAACTGCCCTACAACGACCTCGCAGCCTTAGAAGCCGCAGCGGCAAAGCATCAGAATATTGTTGCAGTGATGGTCGAGCCGATCCTCGGTGAAGGCGGTATTGTAGTACCCGACGACAACTACCTGGCAGGTATCAGAAAACTATGTGATCAGCACAACTGGCTCATGATCTGCGATGAAATTCAAACCGGCGTCGGGCGCACCGGACACTGGTTTGCAAGCCTGAAACAGGGCGTCATCCCGGACGTGATCACCAGCGCCAAGGCACTGGGCAACGGCATTCCGATTGGTGCGTGCCTGGCGCGCGGCGATGCTGCCAGATTAATTCAGCCCGGCCACCATGGCAGCACCTTCGGCGGCAACCCGTTTGCCACTCGCGTAGCACTTGAAGTACTAAACGTGATGGATCGCGACAACCTGCCTGCAAAAGCTGAAGCCGGTGGTAAACGCCTGACGGACGCGCTGCAAAAGCACCTGCACAACCGGCCGCAGGTAAAAGAGATTCGCGGCAGCGGCATGATGACAGGCATTGTGCTCGATGCTGACTGCAGTTCACTGGTTAACATCGGGCTTGCCAATCGCGTTATTTTTAACGTCACGGCGGGTAACGTGGTGCGACTGCTACCACCGTATAACCTGTCTGACGATGAAATCGACGAGATCGCCACTCGTGTATCGGATTCTATTGCGCAGGTGTGTGAGCAATCCCAGACGGAAGAACCTGTTAATGCCTGATTCCACCGGCACCCCGACGCAGGTGCGTCACTTTATTGAAGAGCCCGATCTTTCGGCAGATGAATTCAGAGCACTGATCGCCGCCGCGATTGAGCTTAAGGCTTCGTGGAATCGCAAAGAAGTGCGCAACACACTGCAAAACCGCACGCTGGCGATGATATTTGAAAAAGCGTCCACGCGAACCCGTTGCTCGTTTGAAGCGGGCATGAATCAACTCGGTGGCCATGCGATTATCCTTTCGGCGTCCGATTCACATCTCGGGCGCGGCGAACCGATTACCGATACTTCCAAAGTGCTGTCTGAAATGGTTGACGTGGCGATGCTGCGCACCAGACTGCACAGCACAATCGAATCTTTCGCAGGCGTTGCTTCCATTCCCGTGATCAACGGTTTGTCCGACCGTCTGCACCCGTGCCAGATGCTGGCCGACATGCAAACGTTTTTTGAATGCCGCGGCGATATTCGCGGCGCCAAAGTCGCGTGGCTTGGTGCAGGCAACAATGTCTGCAACTCACTCATCAATACTGCCAGCCTGCTTGATTTTGAGCTGGTGATTGCCTGCCCGGATGCCTACCGGCCCGACACCGCTGTGCTGCAGAGCAGTAACGGCCATGCCACGCTGACAAGCGACGCCCGCGACGCCTGTGAAAACGCCATGGCGATTGTTACTGACGTCTGGACCAGCATGGGCGAAGAGAGCGAAAACGAACAACGGCTGCAGGCACTGGCACCGTACCAGGTAAATCAGCAACTGCTGGGACTGGCGAATAAAGATGCGATCTTCCTGCACTGCCTGCCGGCACATCGCGGCGAAGAAGTCACTGCCGAAGTCATCGACGGCCCGCAAAGTGTGGTCTGGCAGGAGGCAGGAAACCGACTTCACGCACAGAAAGCACTTCTGGAGTTTCTGCTGCTGTAAATTGCCACGCTGACTGGAAAGTTATTTGCAAGCCTTGGTTGGAATGCGTTGTTCAAACGCACTTCCCATTGCAAACCAAACTTTTCAGGAGTGACAATGAGGCTGCCTTCCGTAAAACAGGCATTCGCACTGCATTTTTTTATCAGCCTGCTGGTTTTCCTTGTACTGCTGGCGCTGATGATGTGGGTCTGGTTCCCCGGCAAACTATTTTTCATTGATGGTGGCTGGCAGGGCATGAAGATTATTGCACCTGTCGACCTGGTGCTTGGCCCGGCGCTGACACTGCTTTTATACCGGCCATGGAAAAAGTCTTTGAAGTTCGACATGTCAGTGATTGCAGCAATACAAATTGCAGCACTGAGTTACGGCGTCTACTCCGCATACAACCAGCGAACCGCTGCCATTGTATTTGCCGAAAACCGCTTCGAAACATTGTCGCTGAATGAATTTCGCGCAGCCCAGGACGAACTGGAAGCGCAGAATCTGCCGGTTGTGCCATTGAGTAAGTTTGGCAAAATGCCTGTGTTGGTTCACGCTCCCGGCTACGATTACGGCAAATACCTTGAAGATATTCTGAACGGCAAACCCGAGTTGCGCGAGCGAAGCGACTTATACCAGCCGATTCGTGAGTCGCTTGATCTGATTGCCGAGTTTGCTGTTAACGAGCGTGGTGAGCCGATAGAAATACCTGCGTCAAGCACACCGACAGACGCACCGGCTACTCCGATGAAATTCAATTTGAAGGCTCGCTACGATAGCGCAGTTATCACTGTTTACGAGAAAGGATTCAAAATCGAGCAAGTTGGCCACTAGTTTGCTGTATTCGTCATTCAAGCATTACAGCAAGCTAACTTCAAACGACCAATGCGACTCAATGGTACACTCGACATACTTCCTTTGTGCACCCAGTTGTCGACCCATAATGAGAAAATTGGCCGTATATAAAGCCATGCCCGAGTCACCCTGCCCTTTAAGCGAGCAATTCTAAAGACCTTATGAATTATCTTTTTCTAATTGCCGCGGCCACCATGATCAGTCTGGCAGTGATTCCGATTATGGTAAGGCTGGCACCTCGTCTGGGCATGATGGACATGCCGGACGACAATCGCAAAGTACACTCCAACCCAATCGCCAGGGTGGGCGGCTGGGGCATCATTATTGGTGCGCTCATTCCCGTCGTAACTCTGACGCAAATCGATTCGATTGTGCTGTGCTACCTGTTCGGCAGCCTGACGCTGCTGGTGTTTGGTGCACTCGACGATAAACACGAGATGGGCCACTACATGAAGTTTATCGGCCAGTTCATCGCCGTTATCCCGATGGTTTACATGGCCGACCTGTATGTTCAGGATTTTCCGTTTTTTGGTGACAGCTTTTTTCCCGACTGGCTGGCCAGAGCTTTTACACTCGTTGCAATGATCGGCGTGATCAACGCAATCAATCACTCAGACGGTCTGGATGGTCTGGCCGGTGGCGAAGCACTGTTTTCGCTCGGTGCGCTGGCTCTGCTGGCGTGGTTGTCACCCGGCAATGAGTTAACCATTACTCTGGCACTTGCGGCAATTGGTGGCCTGGTTGGTTTTCTGCGCTACAACACGCATCCGGCCATGGTTTTTATGGGCGACGGCGGCAGTCAGTTTCTCGGATTTACCGTGGGATTCCTTGCCATTTTACTGACTCAGCACAGCGACAATACGCTTAGCAAGTCTGTAGTACTCCTGCTGCTCGGCTTACCGGTTGTCGACATTCTGATTGTTTTGAAAAAACGTGCGTTGTCGGGTTCGAATATCTTTCTCGCCACCCGAAACCACATGCATCACCGGTTGCTGGGTGTTGGCTTCGCACACAAAGAATCGGTCGTTATCATCTACTCCATTCACACCTTCCTGGTGTGCTGCGGTATCTGGCTGGCACATGCCAATGACTACCTGATTACCGCGCTGTATCTGATTGTCTGTGCGACAACCTACTTCCTGTTGAATATGGCAGAACGCTCCGAGTGGCGACCCGGCCAGACACGCATCTTTGCGTTTCTGGCTGACAGCCTGGCGGCTATCGAAAAGAATCAGCTACTAATGCATGGCTCGAGGCGTTTTCTTGAAATCGCTATTCCGGGCTACCTGGTAGCACTTTCGATCTGGATTAATGATATCCCAAGAGAGTTTGCGGTAGTCGCAGCAATTCTTGCGGTGCTGCTGGCTCTGCAGAGTATTAACATTTATCCGTTTCGCGTAAATGCACGACGCGGCATTATTTATATCACCGTAGTGTTTGTGATTTATCTGTCTACGATCGACAGAGTCACCTGGCAAAACCCGTGGGCAGTCGCACTTGAAATTATTTTCTACTGCGCTGTATGCATGGCGATTTTTCTCGCCATTCGATTTTCACCGGGACGCCGCAAAGAAGAATTTAAAATCACTTCTTTCGATTATCTGTTGTTGTTTTTAATTGTTGGCGCACTGCTGTTTGCAAAGAGCCCGCTGCTGTTCGGCAACTTCAACATCAATGTGTTTATTGTGGTGCTGGCGATAATTTTATACGCATCAGAGCTGTTGCTGGTTGAACGGCGGGAGCGCATGGATTACCTGAGCTGGGCAGCATTCTTTACCCTGCTGGTGATTGCGGTGCGCGGATTTAACCTGATTCAGTTCAATATTTCACTGCAGCCCTGACGCTGCAGAACGCGACTCGCTCAGTGATAGCACGCCCCACCTGTTGCAGTCAGGGCAAAGCCATTTAGGTATTACGCAGAAATTGGCGACAGGCTCTGACGCTTGTCGTTAATCACATCCTGAATCAGGTCGTCACCAATCAGGGTGAGTTGCTCGGCAAACCCGAACAACAACGCAGTATCACAAAGCAGATTGATGATACGCGGAATACCGCCGCTGGCTTCCCAGATTGACGAAATAGAACTGTTATTGAAAATTTCATGCTGCGCACCGGCGATCATTAAACGGTGCCTGATGTAGGCGTGGGTCTCTTCAAGGTCGAGCGGTTCGAGGTGGCAGTCGACAGCAACACGATGCACAAACGGCAGTAACTGCGGATCGGCCAGTGTCTCGCGAAGCTTCGGCTGACCTACCAGCACCAGCTGAATCAGATCGTAGTTATCGGCGTTGAGATTCGACAACATGCGCAATTGTTCGATGCAGTCCGGATCGAGATTCTGCGCTTCATCAACAATGAAAATTGGGCGCTGACCGGCAGAGTATTTCTCCATCAGGTGTTCACTGAGCATTTTGTACAGCTGTACTTTGCTCCTGTCGGCAGGGTCGATATCACAGGCAAGCAGCATCCACTGCAGCAATTCTTCAAACGACTCAACCTTTGTGTTGTTGACCAGTCCGACGGACAGTGAGCTGTCGTTGTTTTGCAGCAGTTTTCGAATCAGACTGGTTTTACCAGAACCGATTTCGCCGGTAATAACCGCGAAACCCGATTGGCTCATAAACACATATTCGAGCATCGACAGCGCAGCCTGATGCCCTTTGCTGAGATACAGGTACTCGGCATCCGGCCGCATCAGAAAGGGCTTTTCGTTTAATCCGTAAAATGCTTCGTACATGCCGTGACCGTCAAAGTGGGAGTAGACTCTATAGCGCGCAGCTCAACTACCTGCCCGGTATACCCTCAATGATAGCAATTAATTTCTCATTGCGTGTCAGCAGTCTGCGCCGGACAACCGTCAGCCGGAGCTAAACGGCATTGTCAGGCGGCATTTTTTTCGGTGAAAAGCCGATAGCCGGATTCATTTGGGGTAATGACCTACCCCGGTGCGGGTCCGCGGGCTTGCAACGAGGGATCAGATGGCAGCGGCAACCAGTGGATCAACGGTGACACTGACAGTTGCATCTGCAGAGGCGCCAGCACCATCAATGGCGGTGTAGCCGAAAGTGTCCTGTCCGGTAAAACCGGCATTCGGGCTGTACTCAATGCCTGTAGCTGCAATAACCACAGTGCCGTTAGCCGGAGCAGTCACAGAGTCGATAGTCAGCGTGTCGCCGTCGACGTCAGAGTCGTTTGCCAACACGTCGATCAGTACGCCGGTAGAATCCTGTGTGATCACAACGGCGTCATCTGTCGCTACCGGATCATCGTTTACCGGATTAACCTCAACCGACACCTGCCCGGTGGCCACACCACCATCGCCGTCTTCGATAGTGTAATCAAAACTGTCGGTACCTGAAAAATCGGCAGCCGGAGTATATTCAACCTCACCCGCTACCACAGCAGTGGTGCCATTGGTTGCCGCGCCTACACCGGACAGCACCAGCGTGGTACCGGGATCGTCGTCGAGATCGTTGCCTAACACATCGATCAGTACAGTGACGTCTTCATCGGTAATTGCAGAATCGTCAGCGGCAACCGGCGTGGTATTAACCGGGACAACAGCATTGACCGTAACTGTTACCGTTCCGGTGTCAGTGCCACTGTTGCCATCGTCAATCACATAGGTAAAGGTATCATCACCGGAAAAGTCGATCGCAGGAGTGTATTCAACACCACCGGTTACCACTGCAGCTGTACCATTAGCCGGCGTGTTAACAGCAGTAATTGTTAATGTGTCGCCTGTATCGGCGTCGGTGTCGTTGGCCAGCACATCAATCACCACCGGTGAGTTTTGGTCGGTAGTTGCAGCATCGGCTACTGCCACCGGATTTTCGTTGCCGGCAACAACATTCACTGTCACTGAAGCAGTATCACTACCGCTATTGCCATCGTCCACGGTGTAGTCAAAGGTGTCGGAGCCACTGAACGATGCATCCGGTGTGTACACCACCTGGTTACCCAAAACGGCCACGCTGCCGCTTGCCGGGTCTGTCACGGTGGTCACGGTCAGTGTGTCGCCATTGGTATCCGTGTCGTTAGCAACAACATCAATGGTTACTGCAGTATCTTCGGCAGTACTCGCAGTGTCGTCTGCAGCAACAGGTGCAACGTTGGTAGATGATACAGACAGGTTCACGGTAGCAGTGGCAGATGCACCGTTACTGTCTTCGATGGTGTAGGTAAAACTGTCAGTGCCTGAAAATCCTGCGTTTGGTCGATAGATGAGCTTATCGGCCATGATTTCACTGGTGCCACTTGTCGGTTGCGTGGCACTGACAATTGAGATGCTGTCGCCATCGGGATCTGAATCATTCGCCAGTGGCATAAAGCTGACCGGATCGTCCTGCTCGGTAGATACGTTATCGTCAACAGCTAACGGCGGTTGATTCACGCTGCTGACTGTAACAGTAACCAATGCAGATGCAGTCGCACCGCTGCCGTCGATAACCTCGTACAGAAATTCATCGACTCCACTAAACCCGGCATCAGGTGTGTACGCTATAGCATTACCCTGAATAACGGCAGTACCGTCATCAGGTGGCTCTACACTATCTATAGTCAGTGATTCACCATCGGCATCAGTGTCGTTGGCAAGGACATTAATCGTTACCGCAGCACCTTCGGTTGTTGATGCAGAATCATCGGTTGCCAGAGGTGCGATGTTGACATTGCTGACGGTGATAGTGACCGTCGCAGTGTCACTGAGGCCGCCGGAGTCGGTCACCAGATAGGTAAATGTATCGGTGCCGTCAAAGCCTGCATTCGGTGTATAGCGAATGCCGGAAGCAATTACTGCAGCGGTGCCGTTACCCGGTGTATTTTGTATTGCAACAGTCAGCGGATCAGCATCGGGGTCGCTGTCGTTGGCCAGTACGTCGACCACAACCGCTGAACCTTCACTGGTGCTGGCGCTGTCGTCCAGTGCAGTCGGTGCAAAGTTGGTATCTGACACCTGCACGGTTACATTGGCAGAGTCAGATCCACCGTTGTTATCAACCACGGTATAAGAAAAAGTTGCTGTACCGTTAAAGGCGGTAGCCGGAGTAAAAACAATGCTTTGTCCGTCTGTACTGACTGCAGTAATGCCGGCGCTGCTGTTTGTTACGCTTTGAATGGATAACTGATCGCCGTCGAGGTCGGTATCGTTGGCCAGCACGTCAATGTTAACTGCGGTGTTTTCAGTAGTATTCGCTGCATCATCGCTGGCAACCGGCGCATCATTCACCGCACCGACGTTGACATTCACCTGAGCCCAGGCAATCAGATTGCCATCACTGACCTGGTAGCGGAAGGTGTCGTTACCATTGAAGTTGTCGTTCGGGGTATAGCGAATCTGATTCTGCTCTACAGACGCCGTACCGTTGGCAGGTTGCTCTATTTCAACGATCTGTAAG
>CAYZVB010000077.1:17222-17959 GCA_964481315.1 uncultured Granulosicoccaceae bacterium | reverse complement strand
TCCGGCAGAGACTCCCAGAACCGTAAGTTTTGTAGTCAGTGATGGCGGTGAAAGCTCAAACGTGGTTTCCCGACAGGTTAATGTTACTGCTGTTAATGATGCGCCTGTTGTCGCAGACAGCGTACTTGTTGCAATTGATGAAGATAACACCAGCGCGGCAGGGCAAACCGTCAGCGAAATATTTGGCTCAGGCTTCTTCGATTTTGACGGCACTTTCGGTGGTGTTGCAGTGGTTAGTGATGCAACAACTACTGAAGGCACATGGATGTTTTCAACTGATGGAGGTGTGCTTTGGCATTCTGTCGGGGCTGTGTCTGATTCCGCCGCATTAGTGCTGGGTCAGGGTGACAGGCTGAGATTTACGCCTGCTGCCAGCTATTACGGTGCCGTGCCGGCACTTACCGTGATCGGGTACGATGATAGTGTCGACAGTAGTGACTGGATTAGCGTAGGTGCCTCTACATATGATGATGTCACCGTTCGAGGTGGATCAACAGCGTACTCCGCAGCCACCGCGCAGTTAGAGTCAACTGTATTGGCGGTAGGGCCGACTCAACTGACATCCGGTATTCAAATTAACAGCGATGGTGGTAACGATGCCTATTTTATAGCTGACAATGGAGCTGACCTGATCGGCGGGCTCGATGCCATTACGGTAGAAGCGCTGGCTGAGTTCAGCACACCTGCAGGTGGGTTCACACCATTGCTGTCGTACGCGACCGATGCCACATCCAATG
>CAYZVB010000077.1:13461-17212 GCA_964481315.1 uncultured Granulosicoccaceae bacterium | reverse complement strand
TTACTGGCGGTCGATCCGGACGGGTCGATCTTCGTTCACATTAATGACTCGAGAGTCGATGCACCGGAACAATTTGTCATTCCCGATGACGGACAACCTCATAGTGTTGCATTCACATGGGATTCATTGCACGGGGAGTTGACAATCTACCTGGACGGTCAGCTTGTGCATTTCGAAGCTGGTCTTCACACCGGTGAGCAACTCGTGTTCGGCGGTGAGTTGGTCGTTGGTCAGGACCAGGATGCAGCAGGGGCACTGTTTAATCAGCTGCAGTCGTTTCAGGGCACTTATCATGATTTAAGGATCTGGAATGAAGCACGTACCGCAGCAGAAATTGCACAAAACTATCGGCAAAAATTCCATACCGATTCTCTGCCAGCGACGTTAATCGCTAACTGGCAAATGGACGAGCTCGATGGTAGCGGTGACCTGCTGGATGTTGTTTCCGGCGAAAGACTGGTTCAACAGCATGCTACGGACGCTGGTTTTACTGGTGGTAATTTGAGTGAACAGCTAATCGTTGACGAACACTCCGCAGACGGAACCTACGTCGGCACGGTGGTGCCGCATTCCAGCAAGATTATTAATAACCCGGTTCGTGACGGCGGGTTCAGCTATGCCGGTGTCACCGGTTATGCACTGTACAATGCGGGGGACAGGATAGGTGTAGGCGGGCCGTGGTTGGTCACTAATGGCGATGTCAATCTGTCTGGCAACTGGGAGGCCTCGCCACTCGGTGGAATCGGGCTTGATCTCAATGGAAATGTTCCCGGTGAAGTGAGCCAGACTATTGATACGGTGGCAGGCCAGGAGTATCAGGTAAGCTTTGCCTTAACTGGCAACTTTGACGGCCCGACAGATAAAACGTTATCAGTGTCAGCTGGTTCCGGTACGCAAACTTACACCGTGTCGCCACCGGCAGGGTGGGTAAACACCAGCAATTTAATGTGGGAACAACATACATTCGCTTTTACAGCGACTAGTGCTTCCACGACATTGTCGTTCTCTTCACTGGCGCCTAATGATCGTTACGGGCCGATGATAAGTGATGTGCAGGTGGTCAAACTGCCCGATGCTATCTCAGATATTGTGGCGAGTGATGCAACGCTAAGCTACCAAGATGGAAAGTTCTATAAAACGGTAGATGCCGCGTTACTTTTTACAGACGCGCGGGATGCAGCGATAGCAGAGCGCCTGAACGGTGTTGCCGGACAATTGGTTACCGTTAACTCTGCTCACGAAAATGAAGTGGTGAAAAACCTGGCTCAGAGTCTTGGTAAGGCAGTCTGGTTGGGCGCCAGTGATGAGGCAGACGAAGGGAAGTGGCGTTGGCTTCAGGGGTCGGAAGACAGCGATCAATTCTGGCAGGGGGCAGATACCGGAGTGCCGGTAAACGGAGCCTATACTAATTGGCGTACTGAAGAGCCCAATGATTCTTCGGATGAAGACTATTTACGGATGGGCTTTTCCAGTGGCTTGTGGAATGACTCCAGTGCCACAACCAACAGCGCTTATATTATTGAATGGAATGCAGATGACGTGTTATCCAATCACACTTATCGTCTGATCACTGATTTAAGCGGCGCCTTTGCCGTTGATGAATATACTGGCGATATCACGGTTGCAGACGGCAGCCGGTTGAATTACGAGTCCAATACGTCACACGATATTGTTGTTCGTGTGACGGATGTCGCCGGTGAAACGCACGATGAGACTATCACCATACAGGTGTCTGACATTGACGCCCCCGTGATCAGCAATGTTGAGTCTGGCAACCTTGCATACTATGAGAATGATGGTGCCGTACCAATTACCACTACGCTGTCAGTCAGCGACGCAGACGATACACTGCTTGAATCGGCGCTGGTTACGATACGCAGTCCATTATTTCAGTCTGATCAGGATGAGCTCGTATTCAGTGACTACGGCGCTTTCAGTAGTGTATGGGATGCGTCGACCGGGCAGCTGTCAATCACCGGTTCAGCCTCACCAGCTGCGTGGCAGGATGCACTGAGATCAGTGAGCTATCAGAACACCAGCGACAACCCGCTGACCGGTTCGCGAATTTTCGATTTTTCTGTCAGTGATGGCAGCGAGTCTTCGAATAGTGGGTCACGAGAATTTATTGTTAATGGAATTAATGACGCACCTGCGCTTGCTGATAGTTCACTCGCAGGGATAAAGGAAGACACCAGTGAACCCGATGGTCAGACCGTCAGTGAAATCTTCAAAGACCAGTTTAACGATATTGATGGTAACTTCGCAGGCGTAGCGGTCATTGGCAACACCACTGCATCAGAAGGTGTCTGGCAGTATTTCACCGCAAGTGGTACAGACTGGGCTCCGGTTGGGGTAGTGGCTGAAAACACCGGCCTTGTGTTAGCACCGGACGCACTACTTCGTTTTGTACCTTCAGCCGACTTTTATGGCGCAGTACCTATGCTGGAAGTGGTTGGTATGGATGACACTTACTCCGGAGCCTACAGCGGTGCCGGTGCGGAGTATGCCAATGTATCCATTCGTGGTGGAACCACTTCGTATGCCGCTGACGAAACCGCACTGCACAGTCGTGTTTTTGCGGTTGGCCCGACTGATCTTTCCTCTGGCATTTCTTTGAATGTCGACGGTGGCAACGACGCCTATCTTATTGCAGACAATGGTGCATCCATTGTAGGTGGTCTGGATGCGATCACTGTCGAACTACTGGTCAATGCGGAGAATCTGGCAGATGGAGCGCCACTGATTTCCTACGCCGCCCCGGGGTTCACAAATGCACTGATGGTGGAAGTTAAGGAAGACGGCTCACTGATCGGGTTTGTTAATAATCAAAATATTCTTGCAGCGGAAACTGGTTCTTTTCCAGCCGACGGATTGACGCACAATGTTGCTTTCAGCTGGAATTCAGTCAACGGGGAAGCTGCCATCTATGTTGATGGTAAGCTCCTGAGCAAAAAGCAGGGAGTCGCAACGGGCACGCTGATAAAAACGGGCGGTGAGTTGGTATTTGGTCAGGAGCAGGATAGCGTCGATGGTGGCTATTCCACTGCGCAAGTGTTTGAAGGAACCTACCATGACATCAGGTTGTGGAACGAGGTGCGAACCGAAGCCGAGCTTTCACAGACCTATCGTCACAAATTTAATAGTGACATTATGCCGGTTTCACTGATTGCAAACTGGCAGATGCACGGTTTTAATGGTGCAGGCGAGGTGGTAGATGTAGTCGCGGGCAGTCGGCTGTCTGTGAGCCACGCAACCGGTGCCGGCTTCACTAATAGCAATCCGGAAGATCGGCTGGTAGTCGAAGAGTACGCGGCTGATGGAACGGTGGTTGGCACACTGTTGCCAAACAACAGTCCGGTAGTTGACGATATTATCAGTGACGGTACATTCACTTTCGCGGGTGTAAGTGCCGACACGACATATACATCCGGAAATCCGGTTGGATCCGGCGGACCATGGATGGTTGATAGTGGAGATGTAGAGCTTTTACCAGGGTGGGACACTACTCCGAAGGGTGAGGTTGCGATGGATCTTAACGGCACCACTGCCGGAAAAATTTCGCAATCCGTTGTCACTGAACCGGGTGAGTTTTATCAGGTTAGCTTTGCATTAACCGGTAATTTCAATGAGCTTACCGATAAATCGGTTTCTGTCACTGCTAATGCCGGTCACAGTACTGTTGGACAAAATTTCACAGTCAATCCGGAAGATGGCTGGAACAGTAGCACAGCGTTATATTGGAATCGCGCGT
>CAYZVB010000077.1:12913-13451 GCA_964481315.1 uncultured Granulosicoccaceae bacterium | reverse complement strand
CGACGTCGAATGCTACTGATATAAGTTTTGCAGCTACCGCACCTGCCAGTCAGTTTGGTCCTGTGATAGGAGATGTTGAAGTCGTTAAAGTGCCACATGCCGTTGTTGAAATGCTGGCGGCTGACTCCAGCCTTGATTATAACGCCGGTACCGGTAAGTTCTACCGTTCTGTATCCACTCCACTGAACTTCGCAGACGCACGTGACGCGGCTATTGCGCAACAACTCAATGGGGTTTCGGGGCAGCTGGTAACTATAGATTCTGCGTATGAAAACAGCCTGGTGCAGGGGTTTGCACAGGGCATGAGTAGCAATATATGGCTCGGTGCAACAGATGCATTAAATGAAGGTGAATGGCATTGGCTTGAAGGTAGTTCACAGCGTGAACAGTTCTGGAGCGGTGTGTGGGCCGGGAGTGGTGGTGTCGCTGTCAACGGTGCCTATTCCAACTGGGAGTCTGGTGAACCAAACAACGACTCCGACGAAGATTTCGCGACGATGTATCAACTCGCGGGCGACTGGAACGATGCCGTCGCGTC
>CAYZVB010000077.1:0-12903 GCA_964481315.1 uncultured Granulosicoccaceae bacterium | reverse complement strand
ATGCAAAGCTATGTTGTCGAATGGGATGCCAGCGAAGTACTGTCTGGCCATACTTTTCAAGTGCTGACCGATACCAGTGGCGGTGCGTTCGACCTTGATGAAAAGACCGGACGTATTACCGTGGCTGATGGAAGCCTGCTCGACTTTGAAGTGCAAAGCCTCCACAATATGACCGTGCGGGTTACCGATGCTGTAGGTGAATCGTATGATGAGACGATTACTGTCCACGTTACCGATGTTCCGGCTCCGGTACTGGCTTATGTGTCTTCCGGACTTCTGACCTACACCGAGAACGATGCCCCGCTGGTCATAGACTGGCTTATAACGGTAGTTGATACCGACGATACCCTGCTTCAGTCGGCGACTGTTGCGTTTACCTCAGGTTATGAAGCCGGTGAAGATCAGTTAATTTTTACTGATACGGGTACGTTAACCGGTGCATGGGATAGCGGTGCAGGGGTACTAACGATTACCGGACCGGATACCCTGCCGGCGTGGCAAAGCGCACTGCGAAGTGTGAGTTATCTGAACACCAGTGATGCACCGGTTGTCGGTGCTAGATATATCGAATTTCAGGTGGCTGATGACAATGAGTATTCCAATACCGTGCCGCGCACCGTAACAGTCGTTGCGCAAAACGATGCACCGGTAATCAACGATATAACCATGGCCGCTATTGCTGAAGACAGCAATTCCCACAGTGGTCAGCAGATCTCTGATTTGTTGTCGTCTGCAATGACTGACATCGACGGTTCA
Organism: uncultured Granulosicoccaceae bacterium; assembly: GCA_964481315.1. Classification (GTDB taxonomy): domain Bacteria; phylum Pseudomonadota; class Gammaproteobacteria; order Granulosicoccales; family Granulosicoccaceae. The sequence goes on along the minus strand of CAYZVB010000077.1, from coordinate 12,147 downwards.
CCATTCGGCATAGCGATTACCGCAGATGCAACAACCAGTCAGGGACAGTGGCAGTACTCTACTGACAATGGTTCTACCTGGTACCCGCGAGGCTCGGTGAGTGAGAACAATGCTCTGGTACTTAACAAGGATTCATACCTGCGTTTCGTACCCTCTGCCAATTACCACGGTGTTGTTCCAGACCTGACGGTTGTTGCGATTGACGATAGCTTTTCAGGAAGTGCTACTGTTGGACCGGGTCAGGAGTTTGAAAATGTGACAGTACGCGGTGGCACAACACCGTTTTCGCTACTTTCCGCAGCTATTGATGGCACCGTGATGTCAGTGAATGATGCGCCGGAAATAACTGATGGCGTGTTGAGTAATGTAGCTGAAGACAGTACGATTCTGCCCGGGCAGACTATCGGTAGTATATTTAACACCGTCTTAACAGATGTGGAAGGTGATGCTACAGGTGTCGCAATTGCCTCGAATGTATCAAGTGGTGACGGTGTCTGGGAATATTCTACTGACGCGACCAACTGGTACGAGGTAGGAGCAGTCAGTGAGACTAATGCGCTAATACTGGAAGTAGATTCGACACTTCGATTTACTCCGGCGGCTAATTTCAATGGTGCAGTGCCAGCCATTTCAGTCTATGGCGTTGATGGTACCCATAGCAGTGGGTATACATCTGGAGCCGCACGAGTCGTAGCTGACGTGACGGTACGTGGTGGAACCACCGCATACTCCGCCACATCAGCGGCTGTACTAAGTACCATAATTTCCGTTAACGATTCGCCCGTCATCGCTGACGGTGTGTTGGATGACATAACCGAGGACAGCCTCAATCCATCCGGGCAGGCAGTAGGTGTTATCTTCGATACAGCTTTAACCGATGTTGATGGCGATGCCGCTGGTATAGGGATCAGTGACGATGCGACGGCAGCAGAAGGTGTCTGGGAGTACACTACTGATTCAACCAACTGGTATGCTTTGGGTGCCGTTAGTGAAACCAATGCGCTGGTGCTGAATTTGACATCAGGGTTACGTTTCGTACCGGCTGCAGATTACTTCGGCCCGGTGACGGCGCTGACAATTTACGGTGTTGACGCCACCTATGGCGGTGGTTTTACGATTGGGGCGTCGACTGAGACAGCGGACGTGAGTGTTCGCGGTGGCAGCACTGCTTTCTCGGCAACACTGGCGGCTATAAACAGTACGGTCACGGCGGTTAATGACGCACCGACCATCGCGAATGGTGTGATCGACGACACCATGGAAGACAGTACCACGCATGATGGCAACCTTATAAGCGATATTTTCTCCGCTACATTGACTGATGTAGACGGAACGGCAGTTGCGGTGGCTGTGATTAATGATTCGACTTCTACTCAGGGGCAGTGGCAATACTCCACTGATAACGGTGCAAACTGGAACCCTTTGGGAGCGGTGAGCGAAAGTAACGCTCTGGTTCTGGGCACTTCGGCATTCCTTAGATTTGAACCCGCAGCCGATTTTCATGGAGCGGTACCACCGATTGAAGTGGTAGGTGTTGATGATACCTACCCTAATGGTTTGACGATTGGCACAATGCGAGCAGTGACCGACGTGTCTGTTCGTGGCGGCAGTACGTCTTATTCTGCTGCAGTGGCAGAAATAAACGGCACAGTGATATCGGTGTTTGACGCACCTGAAAATACCGGTTCGCTACCAGCATCTGCAACAGTTCTTGAAGATGTATCCTCACACATTGATTTGAGTGCAATTGCGCTCGATGCGAGAGATCAGGCTGGTGCGGTTACATTACAGTTGACAACCGCATCTGGCGGTGTGCTTGAAGGACGCGCAGATGCAAGTGTGGCGGTAGGCGCACCGGGCAGTACGCTTACAATTTCCGGTGATGTCAATTCACTGAACGCCTATCTTGATAGTACTGCTGTAAGCTACGTTAACAGCCCGGCGCATGTGAATGGAACCAATGCGGATAGTATTAATGCAACACTGATGTATGGGGTTAACACTGTCGCACTCGGCGATATTGCAGTGACAATTTCACCGGTCAATGACCCGCCGCAAATTACCGATAGTCGCTTATCCGTCATCGAAGACACACCTTACACGTTTTCTTCATCAGACTTTGATTTTAGTGACCCGCATGACGGTGATAGTCTGCACGCTATTGAGTTTGTTGCCGTACCGGTTAGTGGCGAACTATCGCTGGGCGGTGTGCCGGTTGCCGATGGTGATACGCTGACAGTAGGCCAGGTCAATAGCGCCAGTCTGGTGTTTTCCCCGGAAACTAATGCCAGTGGCAGCGATTATGATTCGCTTAAATATCGTGTCATTGATAACGGTGGTAATATTAATGGTGGAAGTGCCCAAAGCAACACTGCCACAATGGCAATTGATGTCAGTGCGGTTAACGACACACCGGCACTCACCGTCAATGGAACCACCATACAACGCGGTTCTGTACACGTGTTTGATATGTCTGATATTTCTGCCAGTGACCCTGACGTCAGTGATGATCAAAAATTTATCACTTTAAGCAGCCTGCCTGCACAGGGTGAAGTACAGCTGAACGGAAGCTCGTTGTCGTTGGGGGCAACCTTTACACAGTCAGATGTGAATACGGGTAGCCTGCGTTACGTGCACTACGGGATCAACAGTGACGATGACGCATTTGCCCTAACGTTTTATGATGTCGGGCCTGATGCAACGGCTGTAGCCATTGCGAAGATACTTGTCATCGAAGTCTCCGAGACTCACCCTCAGGCAGTGGCAGATTCGGTTGTAGTCGATGAGCACGGCAGTATCGATATTGCCGTGTTAACTAACGACATACCAGCCGATGATCCACTCGATGTGTCAACCGTGACCATTATTGATCCACCCGATTTCGGTAGTGCAGTTGCCGATAGCACTGGCATTGTGCGTTATGTACACGGCGGTGATGAAGTAACGTCAGACGCCTTTATCTATACCGTGACTGATCAGGGTGGAGAGGTGTCGGACTCTGTGGTGGTTACGATAAGCGTTACCCCGGTTAATGATCTGCCTGTCATTGGCAGTTTCGATGGCCCGGCCAGCGTTGTGAATGAAGACAACACCGTTGAGATTACCGCGGCGATGTTGTCTTCACAGATTAATAATAGCGACGCAGAAGATGGCACGGTTCAATTTTTTCAGGTAGTTGCAGAAGAGTCAGGTGTACTTAAGATTGGCACCAATGTTTCAACAGCCACTGATGTAATACCCGGAAACGACTTTATTGGCAATGGTCGTAACGCCTATTGGACGCCCGCTGCTGATATCAGTGGTTTAATTCCCGCCTTCCGTGTGCTCGGTGTGGACAACGATGGTGCGCTGTCTGTCGACAGTGTTGTTGTTGAAGTCGATGTACTGCCGGTTAACGATTCTCCGGTGTTGAGTGGCTTGCCGGCTGCCAATGTTGCGTATATTCATCGCTCACCGGCGATAGATGTTGCACCGGCCATACAAATTGAAGACATCGACAGTTCGCAGCTCGCGTCTGCTTCAGTCAAAGTTTTAAATTACCTGCCCGGGGTGGATATGCTGGCTTCGGCAGCTCCGCCGACAGTGATTACGGACTGGGATGCCTCGGCCGGTATACTGACATTTAGCGGCAGTGCGGACCTTGACGATTACATTGAGGCACTGCGCAGTGTAACGTATGCATCCGATACTGCGCCGCCTTCAACCGCAGACCCTGTCAGGCAGATTGAGTTTACCGTTACCGATGACGGCGCGGCGGTGAGTACCGCAGAGATTGTGAGTGTCGATCTCGATATTCCGGCGTATCCGGTCGTGGTGACTTCCGCCACTTCGACGAGCTGGGAATTTATAGAAGATTCAGTACCACTGTCGATTACGCCGTTATTGACGATTGATTCAATTGATAGCCGCAATATCACCGGTGCAACAATCGAAATTGACGGATATCACGGTGACCAGGATCAATTGGCTGTTATTGATAGTTCGACGATTAGCAGCAGTTGGGATGCAGACAGTGGTGTGTTAACTCTTACCGGTAATGAGCCGGCCGGCAACTGGCAGAGTGTTCTGCGTACATTAAGTTATCTTAATACCAGTCAGGATCCTGAGGTTGCCACAAGAGATATGGAAATCGTTGTGCGCTCCTCTTCCGGTGAATCGAACCCCTTTGTGGCAGTTGTAAATGTGCTGGCCCGAAATGATGCGCCGTTAAATGGCTCAGGCAGTGTAACCTTTAATTCCGCTGATCCGTATATATTTGATGTTAGTGACTTTCAGTTTAGCGATCCTGTGGAAAGTCACAGCCTGCAGGCAGTAAGAATTGACAGCCTGCCCTCCGACGGTCAGTTGCTACTGGGGGAGACGGCGGTAAACATTGGTCATGAAGTGCTGGCAACCGACATTGCCAATGGTGATCTGCGCTACATTGCTGTGCCGCAGTCGGAAAACGCAATTGTGCGTAGCCTTGAGTATCGTGTCAGGGACGACGGTGGAGTCGACAATGGCGGGATAGATATATCGCAATCGCCGGCGACTCTCGAAATGAATATCACACCGGCCGAACCTGATGACGGTACGGGCACTGGAAATGTGCTGCCGTTTCGAGTTGCCGAAAATTCACCTAAGGGTACACTGGTAGGGCAATTAAATGAATTACCTGTAGACCCGGCGTTTAGTCATCTGGCCGGCGGCGATTTTGCCAACGCTCCCAACCCGTTGCCTGACTTCAATCGCTATGCTGCAAACAACAGCGGCAATGGTTCGGTGCTGGGGGATTGGACTGTTGCTGCAGGTAATATCGATTTGCGCGGGTCTTCGCGGGCTAGCGGGCCTGCCGGTGGGTTTGCGGTTGATTTGAACGGAAGTATACCCGGGACGATCACACAAACCATTAACACACAGCCGGGTGTTGAATACGAATTGAACTTCGCGCTGAGTGGAAACTACATCGATTCGGAGCCGGATGGAACGGTAGCTGTGGCAGTTGGCACTGGCACACAGGTTTCAACGGTTGATTACCAGCGCCTTCCCGATTGGTCGAAAACCAATCTGCAGTGGAGCGAACAGTCCATAAGGTTCACGGCGACTGATGTTGCAACCGCAATTACATTTCAATCTTTGACCTCCGGTCAGACCGGTGCAATGATCGCAGACATTGAAGTAATTGATGTGCTGAATTTTCAGCTGGTTAACCATACCGGTGTTTTTACAATCGATGGCGATAACCGTGTATTGATAAACGAACAATCCCCTGACTACGAAACCAGCTCTGCATACTCACTTGAAGTGCTGGCGATCAATACCGCAGGTGATACACAAAGCATGAGTGTGCCGGTAGAGATTTCCGATGTAAATGAGTCGCCTGTGCTTGTGGTTAGCAATCCTGTTATGGCAATTGCTAACACGCCGTCAGTAATTACTTCCAGTCACCTTCTGGCAGTGGATGTTGACAATGACGATGCTAACCCCGATGCAATCTTCTATTCCCTGACTGCGCTGCCTGTTGCCTGTGAACTTACGCTAAGTGGTACTGCGTTAGCGGTCGGTGAGCGCATTTCACAGGAAGATATTAATCTCGGGTTGGTAACGTATCTGCCAACCTTGCCAGGTGTGGCATCTGACCGTGTGGAGTTCACGCTTATCGATGGTGGCGAAGATGGAGTGGTACCTGTTGACGGGCAGCTTGATATTCAGATTCGAGAGACGGTCTCGTTTAGCACAGCAGATCTGTGGCAAATGCTCGAAGGTGAAACAATAGTGTTATCTGCAGATCAGTTATCTCGCAGTGGTGGCTACGTTGACAATGCCGATCTGACAGTGGAAGTCGAAGGGTTGAGTAACAGCTTCCGGCTTTTAAGTGCACAACAGAATACACCGATCGATAGTTTCACTCTTGAAGAACTGATCAATGGCGATGTGCTGTTGCAACACAATGGCAGTGAACAACACCTCTCTGATCTCACACTGAATATATTCAAATCAGCTGCAGATAGCCGGGAATTTCTGGAAACCCGCGTTGTAACTATTGTGGCCGCTGATGTTGCCGACGCACCGTTAGCAGCAGGCAGTACGCTGACTACAGATCACCTGACACCGCTTACGATCGACTCATCGCTGCTGTCATTCAGTGATGGCGATGACGGTGATGAACTTGCCGGGCTTGAAATCGTATCGGCTCCTGAAGAGGGAACCCTGTTGGTTCAGGGCACAGCTGTCGGTAATGGTGATATTGTGTCTGCAGCAGCGCTTAATTCAGCGCAGTTTAGTTACCTGCCGAACCCGGATACCCGCGGAACTGCAGAGCATACATTGCAGTTCCGTGTCCTTGATACCGGCAGCACCGACCACGGCGGCAGCCATAAATCGGCTGAAATCTATGCTATTGATTTAACAGTTATCAGTGATCACCCGCCACAGGCAGAGCCTGACACTGTTGTGGTGGTTGAGGGCGGCGTAGTGTCTTCATTGTCGTCGGGTAGTGTGCGGGTGACTGACAACGATATCGACTTCGATACACCTGCCGATCAGCTTTTAGTCGAGCTGACAGGTGCGCCGCTGCATGGTGAGCTGCAACTGAACCGCGATGGTACATTTACCTATTCGCATGATGGCGGTGAAACCCGCAGTGACAGTTTTAGTTACCGGGTTATAGATTCTGAAACTGAATTAAACTCGTTGCTCGGTAGTATTGGTCTGGTTGAAATTGAAATCACCCCCGATAATGACGCGCCGGTCGCGGGCGATTTAGAAGATGTGCTGGCAGCGGTCAATCAGCCGGTCCAGATAGTATTACCTGATAACTTGTTTACCGACGCAGACATTGGAGACACGCTCACATACACTGCCGCTATCCCCGGTGGGGATCCGCTGCCGGAGTGGCTTAACATTGATTCGCAAACAGGAGAGTTATCGGGTGTTCCTGTGATTGCATCCGTCGGTACACTCGAGATTGTAGTAACGGCTACCGATACTGCCGGTGCGAGTGCGCAAAGTCAGTTACAACTGGTAGTTGAACCACAGTTTGATGCCGCACTGCCGGAAACTGACAATTCGATTCCAGACTACATTACTACGTCTCCATCGCAGGCGGCCGAGCCGATTGAAGGCACTCCGGTAACAACTGTTGTTACCACGCCAGAATCGGTGTCGTCTTCTTTAGCGCCACAGTCTGCACCTGACGGTGAAGCATTGAGTAATGAGCCCATTTTGTATGCGATTGATGGCGATAGTGATCCGGCATATACCGAAACATTCGAAGATAAAATTGTTAAACACAGCGGGAAGCGCACTACAACGGCCATCACAACCGGTCAGGAAATAGAACTGGCGGTATCGAATACCGATGCGGTGATTCAACTGCAGCAGCTGTTCTTTTTGCCAACAGATAATCCATCGTCAATGGCGAAGAAGATTCAACAGGAGTTAAACCAGGTCCGTGAAGATGTAGCAACTAACGTTGCGAGATCTGAACTGGTTCTTGGCGGCGCGATTAGCATGTCTGCCGGTTTGTCTATCGGTTATGTGATCTGGCTGATCAGAGGTGGTGTGCTGCTTAGTAGCGTACTGGCGTCAATGCCAGCCTGGCGGTTAATTGATCCGGTGCCGGTGCTGACACAAAGGGAAGGCGACGACGACAACGATTCAGAGTCGCTGGAGTCAATTGTCGAAGACGATCAGCAACAAAAAGAATTGCCGGAGTCACGTGATGTAGCTTCAAGCGATGCACAGTCGCCGGATACAGAATCGTCCCAGAATACAGAATCGTCGCAGGGTAAAGAATCAGAACAGCGGCAGGGGCCGGATAAATAACGCAAAAAAAACCGGATCGAAACGATCCGGCCTTGATATAATACCGTCTTACATATTTGGATAGTTCGGCCCGCCACCACCTTCGGGCACCACCCAGGTGATATTCTGGCTCGGGTCTTTGATGTCGCAGGTTTTGCAGTGAACACAGTTCTGCGCGTTGATCTGAAAGATCTGTTCGTTGTCTTTTTCAACCACTTCATAGACACCGGCGGGGCAGTAACGTTGTGCAGGTTCCGCCCAGGTAGGCAGGTTTTTCGACAACGGTATGGACGCATCGGCGAGGGTCAGGTGACAAGGCTGGTCTTCTTCGTGATTGGTGTTTGATAAAAATACCGAGCTTGGTTTGTCGAAACTGATTTTGCCGTCCGGTTTCGGGTAGGTGATCATCGGGCTGTCTTCGGCGGTTTTCAGTGTTGCGTAATCGGGTGTGTCGTCACGCAGTGTGAAAGGCATTTTGCCGCGCAGAATATTCTGATCAATAAAGTTAAAAGCACCACCGAGGTAAGTGCCGAACTTATGCATCGCCGGTCCAAAGTTACGCGACGCATGCAGTTCTTCATACAGCCAGCTGTTGTTGAAATTTTCGGTGAAGGCATCGAGCTCTTTGCCGGTGCTGTCTTCGTGTGCAGTGAATTCTTCAAACAGCGTTTCGGCAGCGATCATGCCGCATTTCATCGCTGTGTGGCTGCCTTTGATTTTTGAAAAGTTCAGAGTGCCAGCGTCACAGCCAACGACCAGCCCGCCCGGAAAAGTCATCTTCGGCAGCGAGTTCAGGCCGCCTTTAACGATGGCTCTGGCGCCATAAGATATCCGTTCGCCACCTTCAAGCACTGACTTAATGGTGCTGTGATGTTTAAACACCTGAAACTCATCAAACGGACTAAGGTGTGCGTTGTCGTAGCTGAGGTCGGTGATCAACCCGACTACCACCTGATTGTCTTCGAGGTGATAAAGGAATGAACCACCGGTGGCACCGCTTTCATTTAACGGCCAGCCGGCACCGTGTACTACCAGGCCCGGCTGATGTTTGTCTGCATCAATTTTCCACAGTTCCTTAATGCCGATGCCGTAGTGCTGCGGGCTTTTGCCTTCATCGAGGTTGAACTTTTTAATCAGCTGCTTGCCAAGATGACCGCGACAGCCTTCGGCGAAGATGGTGTATCTGGCGCGCAGTTCCATACCGGGTTCGTAGCTGTCTTTCTGCTCGCCATCAGAGCCGATGCCCATATCGCCGGTGGCAACGCCGGCCACGCTGCCGTCGTCGTTATAAAGAATTTCCGCAGCCGCAAAGCCCGGGAAAATTTCCACGCCGAGTGCCTCTGCCTGCTCGCCTAGCCAGCGTGTGACGTTACCCAGGCTAACGATGTAGTTGCCATCGTTGTGCATCGGGGCAGGGATCATGAAGCCCGGCATTTTGACGGACTTTTCCTGGCTGGTGTAAAAGTGCACTTCGTCGCCGGTGACCGGCGTATTCAGCGGCGCACCGCGCTCTTTCCAGTCCGGGAACAGTTCGTTCAGTGCTTTCGGTTCCAGTACGGCACCAGAAAGAATATGAGCGCCGATTTCAGAGCCCTTTTCAAGCACCACGACACTCAGTTCTTTTTCGCCTTCAGCGGCAAGTTGCATGAGTCGACAGGCGGTTGACAGGCCGGCAGGGCCGCCACCAACAATCACCACGTCGAAGTCCATCGATTCTCTTTCGGTTGTCACGGGATATCTCGCTTTCGGAATACGGGAAAGAACTGGCAGGATCAACAAGGTGCCAGAACTCTGGATGTAGCATTATAGTGATAGCGACCAGCAAGCCAAAGTCTTCGCCGGTTTGGCCGCCGTTAACCCCTGTTTACGCTAAAATCATCGTTTTGGGTTTGGGCAGAGCATGAATCGGGAAATTGCCATCGTCGAAGACGAACCTGCGCTGCAGTCCAACTATCAGGAGGCGCTGGAGCGGCACGGTTACCGCGTGAGCGTGTATGGCAGCAGAAGTGAAGCGCTTGATGCGTTTGCCGACAAGTTGCCGGAGCTTGCGATTATTGATGTCGGGCTTGGGCCGGAAATCGAAGGTGGGTTTGAGCTGTGCCGCGAGCTGCGCAGCATGGCGCCAACCCTGCCGATTGTGTTTCTGACCGCGCGTGACTCCGAACTCGACACTATTTCTGGCCTGCGACTCGGGGCCGATGACTATCTAACCAAAGACATCAGCCTTGAGCATCTGGCGGCGAGGGTGGTGGCATTGTTTCGCCGTATCGATGCGTTTCAGCAGCCGCAACAACCTGAAGACATCATTCACACAGGTGAACTTTCACTGGACCTGCATCGCATGGCCACCACCTGGAAGTCCGAAGCCGTGCCGCTTACCGTCACCGAACTGTGGATGGTGCATGCACTGGTGAAGCACCCGGGCCACGTTAAAACCCGGCAGCAGCTGATGGATGCTGCCAATGTGGTGCTCGACGACGCCACTATTACTTCGCACATTAAACGTATTCGCAAAAAGTTTGTTGCGATCGACCCTGCCTTTAACTGCATAGAAACCGCCTACGGCATGGGTTACCGTTGGCTTGCCGGTTAATGGATATTAACGGGTGAGCGGTAAAGTGAGCGCGTTGTGAAGCTGCGGGCGCAGCTGCTGCTGGTGAGTCTGTCGCTGTTAATACTGCCGTGGGCTGTGTTTTTGTTTACCGCAGAACTCGATACAAACCTGCGAGCCAATCAGTTGTCTGCTGCACAGTCACGTACCGATGCTGTTGCGGTGTCGGTTGCCGATGCGCTGCAGCAGGAAACATCAGGCATTCAGGGCTTTGGCAATACAGTGCGACCCGAGTCGAAAACTCTGCTGGCCGCGAGGTTTGACAGCCCGATACTGTTAGACGGCTACGCCCATGACTGGGCAACGTTTGAGCTCACACAGCGAGAGTTTCTTTATACTCACAATAAAATCTCGGTAGAGCCTGAAGATGTTAACGCCGCAAGTACGCTCGGTATTCACGCGGCCGCTCGCAGAGGACGACTGTATTTGTTTCTTCGTGTAACCGATGATCGGCTGCTGTATCACCAGCCCGAAAGACGCGCCATGGCTAACGGTGACAGTATTATTATTCGTGTGCAAACTGAAGACGGCAGCATTCGTCGCTATACGTTCCGATGGGAAGCACCGGGCAGGGCGCTGGGTCGTTATTACGGTGACGTATTTGAAGGCGAGCGACCAATCTTTACTGACAACCGTTACATCGCATCTATGGTTGAAACCGCTACCGGCTATCATGTTGAAATGCGTATGCCGCTGCCGCGCGATGACGTGTTTGGTTTGTCCGTTGTCGATCTTGATAAGCGTGCCGGTGTACCGCGATGGACCGGTATGTTCGACCCTAACGAGCTCGATGACACAGGGCAGTTAAAAGTGGTCGATGCCACCCTGACAGATCAGCTTGCAGTATTTGCCGATGCAGGCATGCGTGTGCGGGTGTTTGATGCACAGGGGTGGTTGCGCGCCGATGCCGATCAACGTGCCCCGGATGCCACAGTGCGTGAATTCGAACCGGAAAGCGCTAATCTGTTTGATGCTGTGTTGTATCGGTTTATCAGTTGGTCGTTATCAAAAAATGTCGATGCGCAAAAGATGTCTGAAATTGAATCGGGCAAGCTCGATGGTGCAGACTTTACTGTGTTTGAACGGCTTTCAGACAACGGCCCGGGCTTTTTTAAAGACAAATATAACCGCGTATTTTTAACTGCGTTACAGCGTATAACGGTGGGTGATGATCTGCATGGTTATGCCCTGCTGCAGCAACCGCGCGCCGCGCTGAGTGACTTTACTGAAACAGCAATTTTACGACTGGTGAAGATCTTCGGCTTTGCCATACTGCTGGTGGCGGCAGTGTTGTTGTCGTATGCCACGCTGCTGTCGTGGCGGATTCGAAAGCTGCGTAACGAGGTAGAAGGCGTAGTCGCTGCTGACGGGAAGATCACCGGTAGCATTGATGCGTCTTCTGCGCCCGATGAAATTGGTGATCTTAATCGCAGCTTTGACGGCATCATCAACCGGCTGGGTAACTACACCGGTTATTTGCAGTCTCTCGGGTCAAAGCTTTCGCACGAATTGCGTACTCCGTTAAGTGTGGTAACCACGTCACTTGAAAACATCGACAAGCAAACACTCGATCAGCGTTCACAGGTATCTGTTGAGCGTGCTCAACAGGGTGCGGCGCGGCTGCAAAAGCTTATACGTAACCTTTCAGAAGCAAGTAGCCTTGAACAAACGATTACTTTGTCGGAAAAGACCACGGTCGATCTGCGCGAGTGGATTAGAGTTGCCGGTGAAGTTTACACAGGCACCTATCC
>CAYZVB010000076.1:10778-18264 GCA_964481315.1 uncultured Granulosicoccaceae bacterium | reverse complement strand
CTCGCGTGCGGCTGTGGTAAAACTAAGCAAACGCGCTGCAGATTCGAAAACCCGTAAACCGTTGAGAGGAACATTATGTCGGTTCATAAATCCAGCTTATTGAGGCATTAGAAATAATCGTTTGTTAACTATTAGAGTGTGCACAAGAATAGCTAATCCCTGATCTACCACGATAAGGAAAAAGCATGAAAGCCATCTCTATAACAGCACAGGCAAAGCACTGGCACAACCTGTTATCCCGGTTTAAGGAAACGCTTGATCAATGGGACAGAAACTTCACCACGCGCAGGCAACTGTACAAACTCACTGAAAAAGAACTTGACGATATTGGTATCGACAGAGTCGACGCGATTAACGAAGCAGGCAAACCGTTCTGGTTGAAGTGACGAGCATTGGTTAGCGATTAACTGCAGAGATATGGTATCGCATAGCTGCGGGTAGCAAGCGTTCGGATAGCAACGTGAACGCGCTTGGGTACAATCGGCGCTTAAACACTGATCGTTTGATTGGTGTTTGTTTGCATGTGATTTTCTTACAGCATGGTGGTGTTATGGAACCGGGAAGATCGTTTCGGTGGGTGAATATACAGTTGCCTGTGGAGGTGACTGGCTCAATTTACCGACAGCGATTAATAAGGGACCACTAGTTGTCACGAGCTAAGCTAACCTCCCTCCCCGACGCTTAGACGTCGACCCTCCCACCGGAGGGTATTAAACGTGTGGGTTGCAATATTGGTGCGAGCGTTGAGGCTTTGCTAAAGCTCCAGGGCAAGACATCTCAACAACAAAATGCACGAAGTAGCAGGCGGCGTGTTAGTTCGTTTAAGCATTGTCGGTCAACGATCTAATAGGCACTGTGGCCAAACACCCGATGGCAAGACGCTAACAGGAAGCCCGAAGCGTAAGCGAGCGTCAAACGCACAGCGTTTTAACCATCGTGTTGATCGGTTTTCAGTTTTGTCGATCCAACGGGCAAAAGCGGTATGGATGCTGGCGTTGGCCCAGCGGTGCATAGATACACGTCTGCGCGGCCCACCCCGGACGCCCAACTCAAGCCATAAAAAATCCAACCCGCCGCAAGCCACACCCAAAACCCAACAATGCATCAACGCCCAAAATCTGCTCTAATGCATACTGAATCCAGTATCCAAAAAACACTACAGGTACCCTTTGGCGTTTAAAAACATTCAACCCGTTCGCCGCCGTCTGGCAGACGAGGTATACGACCAGCTGGTCAGCGCGATCATGAATCTCGATATCGGCCAGCAGGATCGGCTGGTACAGGAGAAGCTGGCAACTGATCTGGGCATCAGCCGTACTCCTGTGCGCGAGGCGTTAATGCGGCTTGAGCAGGAGGGCGTATTGCAAAAGAGCGCTCAGGGCGGCTACCGGCTGCACCAGATGAGCGATCAGGAAGTCCGCGAGCTGTACCAGACCCGCGCGGCCATCGAGGGGCAGGTAGCGCGCATTCTGGCTGAGAAAAACGACCCGTCCGATCTTGCAAAACTCCGCGAAACCATAAAGCGCGAAGAAAATATTTCCTCCGCCACTATTCGTGACTACTTTGAAGCCAACCGGAATATCCACCGGCACTTTGTCGAACTGGCGAATAACCGCTACCTGCTGGAAATGTTTGATATGACCTGGGGTAAAGCCATGGCATTTCAGCTCTTTGCGCAAATAGAAAATGTCGACCTGTCAAAGTCACTCGGTGATCATATGGCGCTGGTCGATGTGATCGAAACCGGCGATAAGGTCGAGGCACTTGAAGTGTTTATTCAACACATACAGGATGGCTTCGATCTGCAAATGCAGGGCATTCACGCGAGTTGAACCGATGACTGAACAAAAAAATCCCTTTGGCGAACCGGTTGCAACGTGTTCGGAAAACCCAATGACCGGGTTCTTTCGCGACGGCTGCTGTAACACCAGTGATCAGGATCGCGGCTCGCACACAGTGTGTGCAGTCATGACTGATGAATTTCTGCAGTTTTCAAAGTCGCGTGGCAATGACTTATCGACGCCCAGGCCTGAGTTTGGTTTTGAAGGTCTTAACGCCGGCGACCGCTGGTGCCTGTGCGCGGCCCGCTGGCTGGAAGCGGCCGATGCCGGATGCGCACCGCATGTGGTGCTGCGTTCGTGCAATGAAGCCGCACTCGACATTGTCGATCTTGAACGGCTTCGCAGGCACGCTATTGATCTTAACTAGCCTGTTAGCGCAGGTGTAACCCAGCGTCGTTCAGCGCCTGAAAGTATTAGCGCTTCAATAAGCGCATGTACCTGAAGTGCTGCACGACCATCAGGAAAATCAGTTAACGCAGTCGACGACAAAAACTGTTCTATTAACCGTTGATGCCAGATGTGCGGGAAGTCCATCGGGTCGGCGCCGCCACCACTGGTCGCTTCTTCACCAACATGTACCTGCCTGCCATCGCGATAGTTGACAACCAGTTCACCTCCGGCAAGGTTTGCACTGCCGTACTGACCGTGCAGCGTAATGCTCTCACTGCCACCGGGGTAACTCACCGTACTGGCATGCAGCGAACATAACGTGCCGCCGGTAAACTCCAGCCCTGCACTAACGAAGTCTTCACACTCCATTTGATGAAAACCCGACGTACCATGCATTGCCACCACCGACTTAACAGACCCGAGATAACTCAATAATAAATCGAGCGTGTGAATGGCCTGGCTCATTAATACGCCCCCGCCATCCCGCTTGAGCGTACCGCGACCGGGTTCATCATAGTAAGATTGCTCACGCCACCATGGCACTGTGACTTCAGCAGTATGTATATCGCCAAGCTCATGCAGGTGCTGCCTCAATGCAATAGATGCATCCCGAAAACGATGTTGAAACACAATGCCTAACTTAACGCCGTGCGCTTCACAGGTTTCAACAATTTCAGTGGCGGCCTGCAGATTTCTTTCTACCGGCTTTTCCATCAGTATATGTTTGCCCGTTGCTGCAATCTGTTTAACCAGTGAAAGCCTTACGTTTGGCGGGGTTAACAACAAAACACAATTAATGTCCGGGTGATCAATTATCTCTCCAATGCTATTGACTGCCGGCACACCGAAGTTGTCTGCAAATTTCTGACGCCGTTGTGATGACGGGCTGTATACACCGCACACCTCGACAGAATCCACCAGCGACACCAGACTTTTTCCATGTGGAAGCGACGCCATACCGGTACCGATCACACCGACTTTTACACGCTCTGCACTCACCGGTTAACCCTCATTTGTCTGTGGATGCAACGAGCTATAGTAAGGGCTGTTACTATCCAGTGGCAGGTCGACAGTGCGGCCGGCCGATGCCGCCGCATAAATTGCAGCAACCAGCTCAATAGACCGGCGACCATCCTCGATCGAAACCGCATGAGTATCCTGACCGGCAATTGCCGCTGCAATGGCTTCGAAGTAACCGGCATAGCCGCTGTATTCAACCTTTACTGACTCTGCAACTTCATCAACCATTGCCTGTGCCTGCGGATCTTTGGCCACAAACGTCCAGCGATCTGTTGCCGGTGCGTAGGGCGTTTCGCCACTTTGTGCTGTAAGCTTTTCAAAGCAGAATCGGAGTCGGGTGGTATCGTTGGCAGCACCAAGCGTTATAGAGCTGCTGGCCAGACTGCCGTCGCACATTTCAAAACTAATAGCAGCGCAATCTTCTGTTTCAATCGGGTTAACGCGTGTTGTAACCATTGCACTCACCCGTTTAACCGGCCCGAAGAACCGACACAGCAGATCGTGGTTATGAATGGCGTGGCACAGCACAGCACCGCCCTGCTCACCGGCAAAAGTCCCGCGCCATGGCACCTGATAATAGTCTGCTCCGCGACACCAGTGTGTTTCAATACTGGCGGTGTATGCTTTGCCTGCCAACCCTACATCTATTAACGCCTGCAACTGCGCGGTGGCAGGCCCGTACCGATATTGAAAGACCGGAAACAGCTTTTTCGGGCTTTCATTGAGTACTGCGATGAGCTGGTCTGCCTCTGCCACTGAACTGACCAGCGGCTTTTCACAAATCACATGCTTACCATGTTTTATTGCTGCTATTGACGCCTGCAGGTGAGCGTGTGGCGGCAGGCAAATATCGACCAGATCAATGGCGTTATCTTCGAGTACCTGCTGCATACTGGCAGACACCGCAATACCATGCGTTGCGGCAATGCCCTGTGCCCTGCTTTCGTCAAGGTCACAAACAACACGTACATCGTATAAGTGTGGTAACTGCAAATAGGCCTGCAAATGTTCGGCACCGATACCGGCACCGACTATCGCCACTTTGACCGGTGAACTCATGATTGTGCGTCTGCCAGTGCCTGTGCAGCAAGTGCAAGCTCCATCACTTTAAAGCAATGTGCCTGTGGCATAGCAGTTTCGGTACGGTTGAAAATATCCTGCTGCAGGTTATTAAAGTAAGGTAGTTGCGCGCCGGATGCGTCGATTTTTTCACAGCGACTGCCGTTCACCAGTATGAGCTGATCCGTGCCTGGGCTTTCAACATCAACATACTTGCGAAGCTCGATATAGCCCTCAGTGCCAAGTATTGTCAGCCTGCCGTCGCCCCAGTTTGGCAATGCATCGGGCGTGTACCAGTCGACCCGTATGTAACCGTGCCCGTGGTCGCTGCGCAATGCGATCTCTCCGAAGTCTTCAAGCTCGGGGTAAGCCGGATTCGCATAGTTGGCAACACTTGCCATGGTGACTGTGGCATCAGTACTACCGGTAAAGTACAGAAACTGATCAATCTGATGTGATGCAATATCACACAAAATACCACCGTACCGCTGCTTTCTAAAAAACCACTCCGGACGCGTAGGCAGGTTGAGCCGATGCGGCCCCAGGCCCACCGTTTGTACCACCTGACCAATCGCACCCTGCTGCACCAGTTCTGCAGCATGCGTTACACACGGCACTTCGAATCGTTCTGAAAAATCTATCGACCAGATTCGACCAGTGCGTTCTACCGTTTCTTTAATGGCGCTAAGTTGTTCTGCCGTGGTGCAACCGGGCTTGTCGACCATGACATCTTTGCCGTGCTCCATCGCGGCTATCGCCAGTGCCACCCGGTCAGCCGGCACGGCGGCGATCAGTATCAGGTCGATTGTCGGATCTTGCAGAATTTCCTGCATATTGTCTTTACGTGGCACACCCGGAAATCGGTTGTCGAATCCATCGAGTGTGTTTGGATTTCCTTCGGTCCACCAACTGACAAATTCAGCACCTGCCGCCTGCATGTGACCGGCCTGTCCGTAAATGTGTCGATGGTCAAGACCAAGCGCTGCAAATCTTAATGGTTGTTGAGACATTAGGCTCCGAGCAATGGCAGATGTTTGCGTTGATGATATTCAAGTGCCATGGTGATGCAATCTTTAATCACCGCTTCTGGAAGTTTGTGGTCGGCTGGCAACAGAATCGCGCGCTTGCCGTCATAGCGGATCTCGTACGGATACATCTCTTTGAATGTTTCAACCAACAGCGTCTGACAGTTGAAAAACAGACATAGTGTCAGGTGAGGTTCGGTACGAACACCGAGTCTGACCGGGCTGCCGGACTGACACCGGTAGCTGGGCTCGCCCCACTTCAGGCTTTCTTCCACAGTTTGACCGGAGCGTTCAGCACATTCGAGAATTAACCGCCTCAACCGGAACATCTTTTTCTGTACTGCAGACGGGTAATTCTCGAATACGGCCAGCACCTGTGGATCTGCAACGTCTGCCATTGAACTCACTCCATTCGATGAAGTGACAGCATAGCATCGCAGCACTCACGGATACCGGCAGTGGACTCACGCCCGTCGCAGCGTTTTATCACTGGTAGCAACTCCGGCAAAGCGCATTGTGCCGGCAACGGCCTCCGCCAGGTTGCTAAGCAGTGTCTACCGGGAATGTTGCCACGGCGCAAAGGCCGGGGTGGTTGGCGGAAAGCGTCAGCGTTCCTTTGTGCGCCACTGCGACGGCCCTGGCCAGACTGAGTCCCAAACCGGCACCGCGTGTAGTTCGACTGGATTCCACCCGATACAGTCGGTCAAACACATGCTCCCGATGTTCCGCAGGGATACCCGGCCCGGAATCGCATACACTGATCCATACCCGGTTGTTTTCGATGCCGGCACTTATTGTAATGCTTGTGTCAGGCGGGCAGTGCCGAATGGAATTTTCTATTAGTGAAACAACCATCCGCGACAACAACTCCCTGTCGCCACGCACCAGCAGTGCGTCTTCCGTTATGTTAACGGCAATAGACTGTGCGTTTTCTTCGGCCACCGCCTCGAACACCTCACCCAGGCTGGTGGCCAGCGGCTTGAGGTCGATGCGTGAGAACGTTGATTGTCGTGCGCCTGCCTCGACCTGGGCAATAAGCTGCAGCGTTTCAAAAGTTTCATTTATTTGTGTCGCCTGCACACTGGCCGCTTCCAGCTTATCGAATGTCGGGTCATTTTCGTCGGTACGCTCGATCGCTTCTTCAATGTTTATCAGCAAACGGTTCATCGGCGTCTTCAGGTCATGGGCTATATCAGTGCTAACCTGTTTCATACCGCCAATCTGCTTTTGTAGTAACGATATGGCATTGTTCATGTGGTTTGAAAGGCTGTCTATGTCATCACCACGGTAGCTGATAGGCAAACGTGCATCCAGGTTTCCAGCGCCGACTTCTTCCATCAGGTTTTTCAGTGTTCGGACTCTGGCATGCGAGCGGCTGGCCAACAACATTGTGCCTATTAACGCCAGTGCGGTAGTCACCAGCACGGTGACTGCGAAGCTCGCTATGGAGTTCTGCCGCAGATCATCGATGAGCCGCAGGTTCAGCCCAAGAGTAATAGCATAGTCGTCGATCTGGTTGGTATAAAACCGAAACTTCTGACCGGCTTCAAACCCCAGTTCCTCACCGTTAACGTCGTAGAACCCTGCGCGCCGCTCGAAGTTACTAATGTTGTGAGATAGTACCGTGCCGTCGGCGCCAACAATTTGGTAGCCAATGCCGAACAGCATCGGGTTATTGGAACGGGTTATCCGAGCCGCCTTTACCACGCCGTCAATGCCTCTCTTTTCATGTGCGTCCAACAGATTAGCGTAACGCTGCGACAAGACCAGGTCGGCCTGTTTGATCAGCCGGTTCTGCATGCTGGCGTAAAACACCACAGCGCCGATGGTGAAACAGAACACGTAGAAGAGTGTGAAAAGCATCCCCAGACGGACAGGTATGCTCGACCATAGATTGTCGCTTCTTACGTCCACTAGCGAGGTGTGTGCAGGCTATACCCGATGTTGCGCATTGTGTGCAACAGAGGTACGTCGAATGGCTTATCAATTTTACTTCTGAGTCTGCTGATGTGCGTTTCAACGACACTGGTTTTCGGGTCGAAATGAAAGTCCCAGACCTTCTCCAATAACATCGTGCGGCTGATCACTCTGCCTTCGTTGCGCATTAGCACTTCCAGCAACAGGAATTCCCGTGGTTGCAGATCAATGTCC
>CAYZVB010000076.1:9382-10768 GCA_964481315.1 uncultured Granulosicoccaceae bacterium | reverse complement strand
CCGCACGCTGCACAGTACGCTTTATCAGATCCATTGTGAGATCGCCTACCGTAATAACCGTGATTTCGTTAGACACTGCCGGCCGGCGACCCAGTGCGTTCACGCGGGCGAGCAGCTCAGAGAATGCGAAGGGTTTGGTCAGGTAATCGTCTGCGCCTGCTTCGAGGCCCTCGACACGGTCGTCGACACCCGACATCGCAGTAAGAAACAACACCGGAGTTTTAACGCCGGATGCTCGCACAGCCTTCACCAACGACAGACCGTCCATTCCGGGCAGCATACGATCGACAATCAGCACATCGTATTCGGTTTCCATACAGTGAATCATGCCCTCTTTACCGTCGGCGGTGACATCAACCACATGGCCGGCCTGGCTCAACCCGTTGCTGGCGTATTCCGCTGTTTCCGTGTCATCCTCAATTAATAAAATGTGCATTTTTTCTCGAAACTCGCGACACAGCGCGAAAGATAGTTATGTCGGTAACATCAGCCTTTTGTAAAGTATCCCGCACCTCGATTGCCATCAGATTGCTTTATCTATACTTTTTCGTAAAGTTGCACCATTGTTCTGTGGATTCATAGACTTGCATCGCGCCCGGCTGCAAGGTTCTACAGATACTCCGATTCGCCAACAACAAAAATCGTCGGCAACACAGTGGGCTGTGAGATCCACTGGCGAGTGGTATCGTCGCCTTGGCCGACAGATCCGACGGAAGTCGGGAACACGCTTTGCCCCTGCAGCGGAGCAGTGAATTCAGCGGTTGAATAGGCGGCCAGAGTCGCACTCTGTTCAGAGTCCATAGTGGCTGCGGGACCAATGGTGGAAGCCGCGGCATTGATCAGTAGTGCGAATAATAGTGTTTTGTTTTTCATGGTATTAGTTGCTCCTGGTTACAAGGTCATTCAGACGTCCGTGTCCGGTGACCTCCTGGCGAAGGATTAGGTTTGCCGTGATTCACGTCCAGCAGGTTGCGAACAGTGTTAACCCCGTGGAGCCGCCCGGCCGCTTCGGCGACCGCGAGTTTCATCAAGTCACTCTCTACAGCACCGGTGATTGTTGCAACACCGGATGTCAGATCGATATCGATACCGGAAGAGGTCACCAGCGCGTTGTTTTGTACAACCGGCGAGGCTTCGTTATTGCCTGCCAGCATTAAGCCGGTAGCGATGAGAATCGGTGGAGCAATTGCTTTCATCTCTGCCTCTGTTGAACCGTGATTTGTTTAACAATACTCAGCGGACTGGCACCGGGTGCCGCCTGGGGCACCCGAATGGCATACCGCGTCATTTACTCAGAGACCGACAAAAAGTTGTGAACTTCGGTCACACCCTCCAGGCTTTCTGCAGCACTCTCGATACGCGCTTTTTCACCGGCGCTGTCTATGG
>CAYZVB010000076.1:0-9282 GCA_964481315.1 uncultured Granulosicoccaceae bacterium | reverse complement strand
GGAATTGCTTTGCTTGAGATTTTCATTGTGAGTTCCTTTTAAAGTTAAGTGGTTTGGTTATGTTGAAAGTTGATTTCGTTTGTCTGACGCGGCTGTATCGCCTCGCCATGTAAGTAGTATCGGGTACCGGCTATTCAGGGGGATGGCCTGAAAAATACTTTTCCGTAAAGTTCGCCGGCACCCGCTTGCAGCTGCTCATTACTCGGAGACAGAGAGAAAGTTATACACCTCGGTCACACCTTCCAGGCTTTCTGCAGCACTCTCGATACGCGCTTTTTCACCGGCGCTGTCTATGGTGCCGGTTAATGTCACTACACCGTCGTCCACGTTCAGAAATACACTGGCCGCGTTAACACCATCGTCGATATCCGACACGCTGTATGCCTGCGCTACGCCGCCTGTCATCAGCCCTGCCAGAATAATTGCCGGAATTGCTTTGCTTGAGATTTTCATTGTGAGTTCCTTTTAAAGTTAAGTGGTTTGGTTAGTCTGACGCTGCTGTATCGCCTCGCCACGTAACTAGTATCGGACACCAACCATGCGGGTGGCTGGCCTGAAAAATACAGATTGGTAAACACACTGATGTGTCTGCAAACATAGGCAGGAAGCAATGTCGGGAACTCTACACGGCAGACCATGGCCATACGAAACAGAACGGGTGGGACAATTTGCTTGTGACTCACGAGTGCGAGACTCATTCACCACTATAGAAAAAACCAGGCACAACTACCGACTCAGTCGCTGTGCCTGGTTATGGTTTACTCTGGCTTATCGTTGTACTGCCCCGCAATAATGCATTGATCGATTGATCTCGAACATGCAGGCAGCGGTGCTTTTAGTATCGCTAGCTCGCTGCCAGCTGCTCTTCCAATAACCTGTTTTTCGCCATGCCAGGTGCCACACCAAACGGCGCAAACATCCGGTAGAACACCGGCGTCAGGAAGAGCGTAAACATGGTGGCGAAACCGAGACCACCAACAATCACCCACCCGACCGCAATTCTGGCCTCCGAACCGGCACCGGCACTAAGCACCAGCGGCAAACCACCGCAGACTGTCGATACCATGGTCATCATCACCGGTCGGATGCGCAGTCGCATCGCTTTGCGAATGGCGGCGTCAATATCACTACCTTTTTCACGAAGCTGATTGGCGAACTCGACAATTAATATCCCGTTTTTTGCCATAACACCAATAAGCATTATCAATCCGATCTGACTGTAATAGTTCAGGCTGCCGCCGGTTAACTGTATCGCGAGTAGTGCAGCTGCCAAACCGAACGGTACGGTGAGAATAATGGTAAGCGCACTAACAAAGCTTTCAAACTGTGCGGACAACACTAAAAACACCACAAGCAACGCAACAGCAAAAACCAGATAAATACCAGACTCTCCCTGTTCAAGGGTGGAAGCCTCACCTAACAAAGTGATTTTTACGCCTTCAGGCAAGTTGTTCTTTGCAATAGTACGAAGTGCCTGCGTCGCAGTACCAAGATCAATCCCCTGCGCCAGGTTCGACTGAAGCTCCACAGCCAGTGCACCTCCCTCACGGGTGACAGACGATGCATTAATCACGGTGCTCAAATTGGCAATACTGGACATGGGTATGAATTGGCCGTTCGATGTCTTGATAAAAAAGTTTTCGATATCGCTAATGTCATCGATAGGCGGACCGCCCGGCACCAGCCTCACCGGCACTTCACTGTCATCGATAAAGACGGTTGTCGCCTCGTGACCAAGTACCATATGACTCACAGTTTCGGAAACGGACTGGCGGGTAAGCCCCAAATCCTGCGCGAGAACGGGGTCAACCTCCACCTGAACAAGCGCTTCAACTGCATCGGATGACACCTGAGGATTGACAAACGAATCGTCTGACTGCATTACAGTGACAAGATGAGCGGCTGCCTCGCGTAACTGATCAACATTGTTTCCGGTGACAGCGAACTGCAGACCTCGCCCGCCGCCGCGAATGTTTAGGCTATTAGGTGATCGAGTCGACACTGTCAGGCCCGGCAGCGAGGACAACTCACGCGACAGTTCAGACATCACCGCCTGTTGCGGACGACTGCGCGATTCCCAGTCCGCCATCCTCACAATTACAAACGCACTGTTGGTACCGCCCCGCCCAATCAGACTTTGCACCGCAGTAACTTCACCACTATCAATGTAAGGCTCAACAGCCTGTTCGATGTATTCTACCTGCGTCTCCATGTAATCGAGTGTGGCGTGGTTCGGACCGCGGGCCACCACAAGAAAAGCACCGCGGTCTTCAGTTGGCGTAATGCCGGATGACAAGTTGTTTGCAGCGTTTGCGGCAACCATGGCAAATGCTCCGGCAATCGACAGAATCACCAGCGGTGTTTTGATCGTAAAGTCGACCACTGCATCAAAACCAGTCGATAGCTTCTGCGATATTCGTTGCTTTACACCGTATTGGTGCTGCGCTTTGTCGTTTTCATGAGTACCCGGGTCGAGTAATGCGGAAATCACCGGCACAAGTGTCAGCGCCGTTAATGATGACAACCCGACACTGTAAGCAAGCACAAACCCAAACTCTTTAAACACGCCACCGGCCTGCCCCGGTAAAAATGAAATCGGAATAAACACAGCGGCCAGCGTGGCTGTTGTCGATACCAAAGCAAAGAACACCTCATCGGTACCAGCCACTGCAGCGGCGAAGGCCCCCATACCATTACGTCGTTTCCTTACGATGTTTTCTATTACAACAATGGCATCGTCCACAACCATACCAGTCGCCAGCACCAGCGCCAGCAGACTGATCGTATTCACACTGAAACCGGTAAACCAGATTGCGCCAAGTGAGCCTATTAAAGCAACAGGAATAGTGATGGCCGGAATGACGGTGGCGCGCCAGGAACGTAAAAACAGAAATATCACTGAGATGACGATTGCAGTGGCAATCAGTATTGATTTTACCACTTCACTAATAGAGCTTTCGATAAACACACCATCGTCAGTGGCAATCATCAACTGCATGTTATCGGGCAGCGTGGGGCTGATTTCCTCTACCGCTTCCCTGACGGCTTTCGATATCGCAAGCGTATTACCTGCAGACTGACGTGTAATCTCAACGCCGATTGAAGGCTGGCCGTTCACTCTGGCCGAATTTGTCTGTTCCTGAGCAACCAGTTGCACGTCTGCAATGTCTGCTATACGTGTTGTGTCATTAATGGGTAGTTGCAAAATGACCGAAGCATCCACTGCCGTATCTGCAGTGCGAAGTGACAGTGTTTGATAACCAGACTCAACATCACCGAGCGGGGTGTCATCACGAAGCGCTTGCAGCGCCACAGATACATCATTGAAATCCAGCCCTCGACTGATCAGCGAAGGCATAGACACAGTGATGAGAAATTCGTTTTCCTGTTCACCGCGGACAGTTACCTCGGCAATTCCGTCAATGGTTGAAAGACGGTCATACAACGCACCTTCGGCGTAGCGCGTTAGTTCCGGAAGACCGGCTTCGCCACGCAATGCCAGGCGAATGATCGGGTCTGCATTACTGTCACTTTTAGACACCACCGGGTCGTCCACCTCGTCGGGCAACTGACGGGTAGTTTGCGCGACTATTTCACGCGCTTCATTGGCGGCCAGATCCACATCGATATCCTGCGTCAAATCTATGGTAATTCTGCTGCTGCCGGCACTGGATTCTGACGAAATGTTGGACAAACCCTCGAGCCCACTCAGCGCATCCTCAAGTACCTGCGTGACCTCCTGATCAACAACCTGTGCCACCGCACCATCGTAATCAGTGCGAACCGATAACACCTGTTGTTCCACATCAGGCATCTCGCGAACTTCAACGTTGGTCAGCGCTGCCAGACCGGCGACCAGCACCAGCACATTGACCACAATTGCCAGTACCGGTCTCGAAACAAATAGACTGGCTATACCGGCGGGCAATACCTTGGTATTTGACGACATGTCTATGCTCCGGCTACTACGGCTACTACGGCTGCGCGGTCTGAGTCTGACGGTGCGAAGGCAAGCTTTGCCCCCTCACGCACCTTGTGGGTTCCTTCAGTAACCACCAGCGCATCCTGATCGAACTCGCCCTGCACCCACACTTCATCACCGCTGCGATGCACAATTGTCACAGCGACCTTTTTAGCAATCGCGTCTTCTGCCAGCCAGATGCTGGCACCGTCGCGGCTCCATGTCAGTGCCGTTGCCGGTAGTTGCAGCGCCGGCGTGCTTTGATGACTGATACGCACGGCAAATGTCATCCCTGGCCACAACGCACCATGCGGGTTTTCAAAGCGGGCCCGCACCGACACGCTGCGCGTATCGGGATCGACGCGATTGTCGAAGCTGTCGATAACACCCTCAAATACCTTACCGACCAGCGACGGGGTGCTGGCGACTATCTGTGGTGACGCGTTGAGGATCGACACCGACCTTTCAGGCAGCTCAAACTCGACAAGCACAGATTCGCTGTTATCAATGGTGACCACCTCGGCACCGGTTGATAAGTAGTCACCCGGTTGGATGTGACTCAGGCCGAGTGCGCCTGAAATCGGGGCGGTCAGTGTACGTCGTGACACTTCGTGCCGTGCAAGCTTCAGTTCAGATTCAGCCAGTGTGTAGGCAGCCCGGACTTCATCGAGGTCCTGCGCACTTATCGAATTGCCAAGCTTGCGGGCGCGCTCATACTGCTTACCCGTCTGCGACGCTGCCGCCTCGGCAATTTGAAGATTAATCAGCGCTTCACTGTTATCCTGTTGCACTAGAACATCGCCTTTTTCTACCTGGCGATTAGCGTCCAGGTTAGTGGAAACCACGACTCCGGCAACGTCAGTTCTTAAGTCGGCCCGGTGCAGCGCGACAGCCGTACCCATGGCCTGTAACGTGTCAGAATAAGATGTGAGATTGACTTTTTCTGTGATAACAGCGGTGGTACGCGAACGCTGTCTGGCAGTATTCGGTGATTTTCTCTCAGCTGCCGTGGACTCCGTCTCCCCGCCGTACAGCGGTAAACCGAACGTGACGATGTAAGTACCCAGCAATATAGTACTGCCAAAAAGTATGGATAGAGGGAATTTCATACCGTGATCTCTCATAGAGTTACTAGACACTTCCAGTATCGACCACTGTTTTTTCCAGCAACTTGCGGAAACTATACGGTGAATTAACATCGTTGAGCCGATGGCGATATTCAGCACGTAAAAAACCAGGCTGCCACTAACAGCCTGGAACCGGGAGTTAACCTGTATTAGTAGCGCAAGCAGCCTGAGCGAGTCATGCCTTGCCGCTTAGCACTACTCTGACGACACCATGCGTATCAGGGTCCGATCACGATCTATCAGGTGGTGTTTTAGTGCAGCGAGAATGTGCACCAGAATTAATACAGCCAGAACGCGGCCTACAACGGTGTGCACCTGCGACGCCATAGACGCTTTCGCTTCTATTTCGGTTTGTGCGGGAATAGTAAACCAGCCAAAAACATCGACCGCTCTGCCGCGGTATACGCTCGAGATTACACCGGAAACCGGCATCAGCAGCATACCCGCCAGCAGTGCCCAATGAACCATCTTCGATACCATAGTTTGCCACGCCGACATGACAGAAGCCGGTGAAGGGAAACCGTGATAGAGCCGCCACAGGACCCGCCACAGTATGATCACCATTAGCAAGACGCCAACGGCTTTGTGTATGTCTCGCAGGCCACCGGCAGCCTCGCGTTCCAGTCCCCCGAACTGTAAAAAAAGTCCAACGGTAGTCATGCCTATCATGGCTATGGCAATTGTCCAGTGATTGAAACGGGAAATCACTCCGTAACCGCTGTTTGTCGCATTCATCGCTATGTCCTCAGTACGATGCGTTAGTTACTGTGTGATTGCCACACGTTCAGCGCTGACAGGTAAGTCCCCGACACCGTGAATGACGTGTAGATGGTCGATGTATTTGGGGATAGGTCCGCGCAATATCGCTACGTCTACATTGCCATCTCTAATCACGTTTCCTTCATTGAACGCTATCTCCCTGACGGATGTCTCGTTCTCTATATTCATAGACGCATTAGCAGCCATCGGTGACCCGACAGCGCTGAGCGCTGCAATCAATGCAGCAATAAGGCGCGTGTGTGTAAATTTCTTCATCAGTGACCCCGACTTTTTAAACAATGACTGTATTGTCGGTACCGAGGCTTTCATCACTTTTACGCCACCTATACAGATCCGTAAATTGTTCAAACCACGTTAAAACGCGCGGAAGAAATACACAGCGCCAATCAACCGGGAATGGCAAGTCATCTCCTTAGGCTCACTGACTACTTCTTACAAAAAAGTAAACACCAGTAATACCCGGTGCAAACGAACCCTAATAGGTTTTATTGCGTGAAAGGAATGAGACCCGTGCCTGTTTTTGTTCACACGTCACAAAGGGCGCACTGTGAGTTCTACCGCTAACAACGCTGGTAGTGTTTGCCGCCGTTGTAGACAACAATCGGCATGGCACTTTCAGCAACAATAGGATAATTTTCGTGTTGAAATCGCAGATGCACTTGAAACCAGCTCACGCGCCGTGCTGGTGTCACTGGTGGTTAACGGGCCTGGCTTTATTTACATCGGCAAACACCATTGCAGTGCTGCGCTGTGCTCTGCGAAGCTCACTCCAATTCCGAAGCGCTTCATGCCGGAACCATTGAGCTGGTATCTCTATTTCAATTCAAGGCGCCAGTCGAATGGGTTGCTCTCGAGTTTGATTCAACATCTGGACAAACAACAGCCAGCAACGTAATGAAGCACTGGACTGACTTCCCGACTGAAGTGCTGGTTCTTACGCTTGCGGGCCACCGCTAAACACCAGCCGTACCAGTAAACCCGGATTCGAATCTTCAAGCGTTATACGAGCATAATGTAAATCAGCAACCGCCTTTACCAGCGACAGTCCCAGCCCATGACCGTTTTTATCGCCAGCGGAGCCATGGTAGCGATAGAGTCGCTGCAGCACCCTCGGACGTTCCTCACTGGGCAGCCCCGGTCCGTTGTCTGTGACTACCAGGTTTGGCCCGTCGGTATCTCTGATCACACCGATACGAATAACGGAACCCTCAGGCGTATAACGAACTGCATTTTCGATGAGGTTCACCAATGCCTGCTTCAGCAGGTCTTCATCACCCTGAATAATGGAAGACCCCTGTCCAGTGACTTCAAACTCCAGCGTTCGGTTTGCATCCTCGACAACGGGCTGGTACACCTCAAATAACATTTCAGCAAGCTCAAACAGATCGGTACTGGAAAAGTTTGCGCGACGACTTCCGGACTCAATTTGCGATATTCTCAATAGCGCATCGAAGATCCCCTGCGCATCTGCCAAGCCCTGTTTTACCTGCTCAATTGACTGTGAGTCGGTTTGCCCGCTTTCATTGGCCCGCAGCGCTTTGTCCAGCGGGATAATAACCCGGTTCAACGGGGACCGCAGATCATGTGCAATGACCGATGTTAACTGTTGCAGGGTGTTGACCGAGTCTTGCAGACGCTCAAAAGAATGATTTGCAGAGAGCGCCAGCCGATCAATATCGTCGTTGCCGCTCACCGGAATTCTAGCGCCAAAATCACCGTCCGACACTGCCTGCACCACCTGCCCGACCGATTGTAGCCGCCGCCGCAACAACCAGGATCGGCGCAGACTGATGAACAAGGCGGGCAACAGGCACAATGGCACCAGCCACAACAACAGCCCCACTACACTCTCTCTGGTCGCGTCGACTTCATACAAACTTCGACCAAACACCAGACAATTGTCGCCGCGTTGCTTACTCAGGAACCTAAAGCGATCGTACAGTCCATCGCCTGACGGCTTTGACATTAAAGCGGGAACAGGTTCGTCGCTGGGAGATTTTGAAACATCGAGCCATCGATCATAAAAACCTGCGCGACAGTCCAGCCCGGCAACACTTCCGGAAAAAGTCACGCCTTGTTGATCTACCCACGCGAATACACCCTCGTCCCTTACCGGTAGCGACTTTCGGAACCGCCGAATAACCTGACGCTCTTCGTCGGACAGACTGACTTCATTTGCCAGCGCTACCTCATGGCGGGCAGTCAGCGCATTCTCGACTCTGTCTTCAAGACGTTCAATTAAAAACCACCAGAAAAAAGCACACAGCAACAGCACGGAAAAGATGGTTGCCATGGCAGACATCAAGCCGCCCTGCAGCGCTACGTCCTGTTTAATTCTGCCCGATATGCGTCTGTGAATTTGCATCGACATCAATTGTTAAGAGTTTAAGGAATCCACATGTCGGATAGAGATAAGGCATCACTTCGCAGGCGGGCCGGTAGAATACGGTAATTTCAAAAACAAAAACAGGTCCGTTGAAAAAGTTACCAGCACCCAAAGTTGCGGGCCTGTTGAAGTAACTGTCGTTGCTCAATAAGTTTGTTTTAATGAATAAAATCACAGGCAGAAATTAGATTATTCGTACAGTGCCGCAGCTGCATCGGTAGCCTAAAAACCAGTCAGGATAACGGCAATGCACGGACCTGGCGCGACTAGTCAGATTACCGGTCAGTGCACGTATTATCCGCCGCCGGACTGCGCGACGGTCACACCGGTTAGCAAGTGACGAACAGTCTGATCGCACATTTGACGGGCCGGACCGGCCGCAGCCTCTGCAGGCACCACCGCGTCGGTTCAACGGCATCGCGCGACGCCGCCACCGGGTTCAATTTGCCTTTGTGCCTGAACACATCTTTGTCATTTCGGCATTGAGGCTGTTACCGCAGCAGCCTCCCTCAAGAGTAGCAACTTCCCGGGACTTTGCCGCACTGTGGTCTTTCCGGCGCATACCGGCAAGCGGCCTGAGACTGCTCGATATTAGTTAAACCCGGGCGCAATTTGACATAGCGCTGGTTGTTGATCACAGGCTGATGCGCTTTAATGTCTGTACGCATGGCACCGCCTGTCGCGGCGCCGCGCATACAGTCAATTGGCTACCTCTGGAGAATTCGTGAAAACATTTAATAAATTCATCGCCGCCACCGTACTGGCCGCCGCATCTGCCACCCCGGCAATCGCCGCAGACACCACCCTAACCATCTCAAGCTGGACTCCCCCGACGCACGGCATTAACGCCATCATGTGGCCGGGCCTGACCAAAATGATTGAGGAAGCCACTGACGGCAAAGTGACCACCGAACTTAAACTCGGTCTCGCGCCACCACCGGCACAAATGGACCTGGTAATGGACGGCGCGGCTGACATGACAATTATTTTCCACGGCTACCAGCCCGGGCGATTTGTCGGTACTAAAC
>CAYZVB010000075.1:0-18297 GCA_964481315.1 uncultured Granulosicoccaceae bacterium | reverse complement strand
GTCTGCGCGGCCCGTTGGAGCGGCAATACTCAAAATGGCGCACTAACTACGAAGTAAGAACCCAGCCAGCTGCAAGCCCCCAAACAAGTACACCGAGCCATAATCCAGAGCGCCACCCGCAGGGCCAATCATTCGCGAAAAAGACTTTTGGCACGACGGTCTTTTCAAAGTAGGGCCCGCCGCAGGCGACCTCAAAACCTAACCCGCTCAAAATGCGGATTCTCCGCCAGCGCCATCATCTCCAACACCTCATCCAGCACCACCAGAGTATTCTCATTCTCCACCAGTAACTTCACACATTCCTGCTTTTGGTCATTGCGTGCAGTATCTACTGCAGTACCACTGATTTCCTGCCCTGATCTCAGCACCAGCTGAACCGGATACCTGTGCATGCAGGCTATTTCAATGTAATCGTATTGTTCACAACTCAACATTTCCAGTCTCCGTGAATCACGCACATACCCACAACAGCTACCGCATAAAAAGCACAGCCACACCACAGCATATCAACCCGGCACCTATAAACTGCGGTAGTCCGGCCGGTTCTTTTAAAAAGACGATCGAAAAAGCCAGCGCAATAACAATGGTTCCACTAACAACCACAGGTATGGCCAGATTCGCAGACATCGCCGGCATTCCGCCAACACCTGCAAACAGATACAAATAGCCGATTTCGGCAAGCCCGATACATACACCTGCCATTATCGCCCAAAAATAGACGCCACCGGACAGTTCAAACACACTGCCGCCACGCACAACCAGGAAAAGATAAAAACAAACTGAAACCGTTAATGCGGCCAGTTGCAATGCGATTGTTGCAAGTACAGTTGTGGTTGCTGTAGCCGGAACAATACTTCCCGAAAGCTTAACAAAGACGTTGTAACCGGCATAACAAACGGTCACGGCAGCCAGCAAAGCAATGGACATTACACCTGTATTCATCAGTCAGTTCCCGCTGTTAATGAATACAGTCTACACCGGCATGATAAAAAGGCAGATGAACGCTATGCCATCTGCCTCGACGCACAATTAGCCGGTGTGATGAACTTCCTTCAGGTTGAATACCGGAGTATCTATACCTTCCATTCGTGCTTTAAGCTGCAGCGCCAGATACAGCGAATAATGGCGCGACTGATGCAGGTTACCGCCATGGAACCACAGCGCATCCTGCTGAGTGGGTTTCCACATGTTGCGCAGCTCCCCTTCCCACGGGCCGGGATCTTTTTTGGTATCTGACCCGAGCCCCCAGCATTTGCCCACTTTATCTGCCACTTCCTGTGAGATCAGCTTAGCTGCCCAGCCATTCATGGAGCCGTAGCCGGTAGCACAAACAATCAGGTCTGCCGGTAGTTCAGAACCGTCATCAAGACTGATTGAGTTGGCATTAATACGGGTGACGTTCACGCCGCTTTTGACTTTAATTTTGCCATCAATAATCAGTTGCGAAGCACCAACATCTATATAGTAACCCGAGCCTCTTCGCAGGTACTTCATAAACAGGCCGGATCCGTCTTCACCGAAGTCGAGCATAAAGCCGGCTTTCTCCAGCCCCTTATACATTTCAGCATCACGCTTTGCCATTTCATCGTATACCGGTATTTGTAACGTATGCAAAATCTTGTAAGGCAATGAAGCAAAGATAAGATCCGCCATTTCAGTGGTCACACCATTGGCCACAGCCTCACGCGAATACAAACCACCCAGCGCAAGTTCCATCAGTGTGTCTGATTTGGCGATATGCGTTGAAGAGCGCTGCAGCATGGTAACGTCAGCACCGTTTTCCCACAGGTCGGCACAGATATCGTGGGCAGAATTATTAGAACCGATCACTACACACTCTTTGCCGCTCCAGTCTTCACCGCCCTTGTGCTGACTGGAATGGCACAGCGTACCTGCAAAGTCATCCATGCCCGGTATCTCGGGCATATTCGGTACACCGGACATACCGGTCGCCAGTACCAGTTGCTGCGGTTTAAGCACCAGTTCTTCGCCGTTTCTGTTAACAACGACTGTCCATTCTTTTGCGTTGTCGTCGTAGGTGGCACTGAGCGCTTCACTGTTAGTCCAGTAGTTGAGCTCCATAATCTTTGTGTACATCTCAAGCCAGTCACCGATTTTGTCTTTCGGTGAAAACACCGGCCAGTGATCGGGAAACGGCAGGTAAGGCAGATGGTCGTACCAGACAGGATCGTGCAGACACAACGACTTGTAGCGCTTGCGCCACGAGTCACCCGGCTTATCATTCTTTTCAAGAATAATTGTCGGCACACCCAGGCGCTTCAACCGGGCGCCAAGCCCGATTCCGCCCTGCCCGCCACCAATCACCAGACAGTAAGGCTGCTGCGTAATACCGAGTTCCGCTTCCTGTTGCTGCTTGCGTTCGAGCCAGTTCTTACGATCTTTAAAGGCACCATGTTCGACACCCATCTCGCGTGTGCCGTGCTGATCGTTCTTTTCTTCATGCCCTTTGAGTTCAAGCATGGTGGTGAGCAGCGTCCAGCACTTGTCGCCCTTCAGACGAACATGTCCACGGCCTCTTGCGACAGCAGTTTCAAACGTCAGCCACCCTTCGGTTATTCCATCTGCAGCACTGCCATCACCTTCGAGCTGCCAGTTCGAGGGCTTTGTACCAGCCAGGGTACTCTGCAGCATTTTGCGTATGCTGTCAGGACCTTCAGAGGTATCGAGATTCCAGGTAAAAGTAAGAAAGTCGCGCCAGTAACAGTCTTCATCAAACAGACTGATTACCGCGTCAATGTCGTTGTTGGAAAGTGCGTTTTCGAAAGCACTGATCCACACCTCCAGCTGCTTGTTCGCCAGATTTTCGGCTGGAACTGCCATAGTTTTCCTCCTGATTGTTGTTGCACTTTGACGATACCACAACCAGGGACAGGATCAAAAACAACTCAGAGCGCCGCCAATCCGACTGAGACATTAGAACGCGTGCGGGATTAACTGTCAGGCAGGTGCTTCATCATGAACACACTGTTTGGATCGTGCGTGTAATCTGCAAACGGCTCGCACAACGCAAACCCTGCCCGCTCATAAAACAGACGTGCCGGTTTAAAAGCGTCAGCTGAGCCAGTTTCAAGCCACAGCGAATGGTAACCCCGCTCACGGGCAACCTTTATAAGTTTGTCGAGCAGCCTGCCGGCCACTCCCCGTCGCAGGTAAGCCGGGGCAGTACGCATGGACTTTACTTCGCCATTGCCTGTGTCGAGCTCTTTTATCGCAGCGACACCTGCAACTTTGTCATCGTCCCACAGGCTGATAAACGTCACTTCGGGGACTCGCAGTGCGTCAATATCAAGTGCATGGACACTTTCAGGCGGGGAATGCTTTGCCATATCGACAAGGTGGTGCTGCAGCAGTTGCTGCACTTGTTCACTGGCAAGACCACCTTCGATAATTTTCACTGATCTACTCTGCTGCCGCTAACAACGTTGCATTACCACCGGCCGCAGTGGTGTCGATACAGACATGCCTTTCAACGGTATAACGCAGCGGATCAGCTGCGCTGCAGATTACCGGCATAATATGTTCGTACTGTGTTGCTACCTGCGTCTTAATTTGATTTATTTGCTGCGCAGTACCCGCAACAGAAATAGCATCTGTTTCGCCAAGCTCTGTTAACTCAGAGTGGGCGACTGATCCATAGATGACTTTTAGCGGCAACTGGTCCAATACATCATCAGGCATCTGATATTCCTCTGCCACCACCAGCACAACTGCACACCCCGCAATTAGTGCGTCAACGCTATGCTGCATACCGGCTTTAAAAGTATCGGCCAGTACCAGCACCCGCCCTCGCGGATGCAGTGTCAGCCGGTTGCTTTCTCCTGTTGGGCCGGGCAGCAGCCAGTCGGTTTCAAACGCTGTAAGTTCGCATTCAAATTCTGATGACAACTGCTGCAATGCAGACACCGCCGCCTCATGATCCATGGTGAGCGGTGTTTCAAGTGGTGCAATTTCAGCTAATGCTGTGTTGATCTTTGCTACAGGCAAATCTGGTACTTTGGCCGCAGCTGGTGTTTCAACAATGCTGCTGTGGCGCGGCGCATAAAAATGCGACAGATAGTTTGGTCCACCGGCTTTTGGTCCGGTGCCGGACTTCCCTTCACCGCCAAAAGGCTGGGAGCCCACTACCGCACCAATCTGATTGCGGTTAACGTACACATTACCCACTTCGATACGTTCTACTACCTGCTGCACACGATCATCTATGCGTGTATGCAGTGCAAAGGTTAACCCAAAGCCTTTGCTGTTGATTGCATCGATAGTTTCGTTCAGTTGATCCGCTTTAAAAGTTGCCACATGCAGCACAGGGCCAAAAATTTCTTCGTGTAATTCTTCAATACCACTGACGCGGATAATGGCCGGACCAACATAGTGGCCGCTGCCAGGCACCGCCAGCTGTGCAACCAGTTTTCCATCAATTTTCTGCTGCAATACATAGTCATCAATTTTTTTGCGGGCAGCCGCATCGATCACCGGTCCGACATCGGTTGACATCTCCCACGGATCGCCGATTTCAAGTGTCTGCATCGCACCGCGAAGCATTTCCATGAGCCGGTCTTCCGCTTCCTCCTGTATGTACAACATTCGCAGCGCTGAACACCGCTGACCGGCACTCTGAAATGACGAGATCAGTACGTCGCGAACCACCTGTTCTGTCAGCGCCGTGGTATCGGCGATCATGGCGTTAAGCCCGCCGGTTTCAGCAATCAGCATCGGGTCGGGGCTGGCCAGCTGCAGATCACGCGCAGCCATGGTTGTTTCAATATGTTTGGCAACACCGGTAGAGCCGGTAAAACATACGCCATCAATTCGGTTGTCACTGATCAGTGCCTGACCAATGGTACCGCCATCTCCCGGCAGCAGTTGCAGTATGTTCTGCGGCACAGCAGCCTGATGTATCAGCTCTACCGCCTTTGCTGCAATCAGCGGGGTTTGCTGTGCAGGTTTAGCCAGCACTGTGTTACCGGCAGCGAGTGCCGCGGCAATCTGGCCGGTAAAAATCGCCAGCGGAAAGTTCCACGGACTAATACAGACGATCACACCACGTGCCTGCCTGTCATTATTATCAAGTGACAAAGCAGCGTAATAACGCAGAAAATCCACCGCTTCACGAACTTCTGCAATCGCATCGGATAAGTGTTTTCCTGCTTCGCGACATAGCAGTGCACACAGCTCGGCAATGTGTTCTTCATACAAATCAGACGCCCTGACCAGACACTCGGCGCGGTCAAGTGCTGTGCTGGACTGCCACGATTGGAAGCAGTCACGCGCCATTGCCACTGCATTTTCAACATCACTAAGCGTTGCCTCGGTAACAGCGCCAACGACATGCTCCGGGTCGGCCGGTGAGTTAACCGGCGTTGTCTGCGTACCGGTTGGTGGCGTGGCAGTCAATGGCATTGCTGTATAAGCGGTATCACGAAACTGCTGCCGGCCGTCAAGTAAAGGTTGCACTGAAGCCGGATCGTTTATTCGAAAACCTTTGGAGTTCATGCGCTGTGGACTGTAAAGGTGCAACGGACGAACAATCGATGGATGTTCTATTTCACGGGTGTCATTGACTTCGGCTATGGGACAACTGGCGACTTCTTCAGGGGTCAGATCGGTATTGACGATCTGATTAACGAAGGAGCTGTTGGCACCGTTCTCAAGCAGCCGCCTGACCAGATAGGCCAGCAAATCAACATGTGCACCAACCGGTGCATAGATACGGCAGCGCGTATTATGCTGTTTAAGAATGTGGTCATGCAGAGACTCTCCCATGCCGTGCAGACGCTGAAACTCATAACTCTGAGTATCGTTACCTGCCATATAACGGATGGCCGAAACCGTGTGGGCATTGTGGGTGGCAAACTGCGGGTAAATAAACTCGCGGTTATCCAGCAAACGCTGTGCACAGACAATGTAGCTGAGATCGGTTACTGCTTTGCGGGTATACACCGGAAAGTTGGCCAGCCCCAGTTCCTGCGCCTGTTTAATTTCGGCATCCCAGTACGCCCCTTTTACCAGACGCACCATAATTTTCCTGTTGTATTGTTTACAGGCACTAAGCAACCAGTCAATAACCGGTAGTGCACGGCGCCCGTATGCCTGTACAACAATGCCAAGCCCCTGCCACTCCGGATAACGATTGTCTGCCAGCAATGCCTCTATGATATCCAGCGACAGGTCGAGGCGGTCGGCTTCTTCTGCATCAATATTGAGTCCGATGTCTGCCTCGGCTGCCTGATGCACCAGCGATTGAATACGCGGTAGCAAGTGTTGCATTACCGCTTCTTTATGAGTGGTTTCATAACGCGGGTACAACGCAGACAACTTAACGGATATGCCCGGACTTTCAGTAACACCGCGGCCCGACACTTTAGCGATGCGCTCAATGGCAGTTGCATAGGCTTCACTGTAGCGAGCTGCATCGGCATGGGTACGGGCTGCCTCACCCAGCATATCGTATGAGTAGGTATAACCCTGTTGCTCAAGTGCTTTGGCTTCGTCTATTGCCTCGTCAATGGTTTGCCCGAGCACAAATTGCTTACCGAGCATTTTCATGGCCTGACTAACAGCAGTTCGCACCACCGGCTCACCGACACGTTTGATCAGCTGCCGCAGCGCCACCACCGGTGCGTTATCGCCTTCATCAACATCGTCAAGTATGCGACCGGTTAACATTAACGCCCAGGTTGAGGCATTAACCAGTGAGGAACTTGATCGACCCAGGTGCATCCCCCAGTTCGATGGCTCGATTTTATCTGCGATCAATTCATCGACTGTGTTGGCATCGGGTACCCGCAGCAATGCTTCGGCAAGGCACATAAGCCCCACGCCCTCACGGGTTGATAGTCCGTACTCGGATAAAAAGCTCTCCATAATCGTCGGCTTACCGACGGCACGCAACTGGGCCACAACGTCAGCCGCAGTGGCTACGAGCATTTCGCGTTCACGTGGCTTGAGATTCTGCTCGGCAAGCAGTTCTTCAACTATCTGCGGTTCTGTTTGTACATAGCGCTGACGGATTTTTTGTCGTAGCGACGCCAGATCAGACATAAACGGGATATCCGATTAACAAGTTATTTATCGAGAGCAGTAGCCGTAGTCAAAAACACACCGGCACCACCCATCTCAAATTCCAGCCAGATCAAATCGAGTTCCGGGTAACGTGCCTCAACTGCCGGCTGTGAGTTACCTACCTCTACAATCAGCACGCCATTTTCAGTTAGTCTTTGCCGCGCCGATGTGAGAATACGATCGACAATATCCAGACCATCGACACCGGCAGCCAGCCCCATCTGCGGTTCATGTTGAAATTCAGAAGCAAGCGCCTGCATATCTTCATGGTCAACATAAGGCGGGTTAGACACAATAAGGTCGTAGCGCTGCCCTTCAGGCAACGGCCCGAACAAATCACCTTCAAACAATGTAAGTCGATTTTCCAGGCCGTGCATTTGTCTATTCTCCGCTGCAAGCTGCAATGCATCGGCTGACAAGTCACTGCCGTGTACCGTCGCACCAGGAAACTGATGTGCGCAGGCAATGGCAATACAACCACCGCCACAACACAAGTCCAGAATGCTTTGCGGCGTTGCTGTCAGCCAGGGTTCAAAGTCGCTGCAGATGAGTTCGGCAATAGGGCTGCGAGGAATCAGTGCACGCTGATCGGTTTTAAATTCAAGCCCGGCAAACCAGCTGCGACCGGTAATGTAGGCGACCGGGGTGTGCTCAACAACCCGTTGCCGGTACCACGTTTTGGCACGCTCAAGGTGGCCGCGATTCACCGCAGCAAAGTAATCATCCAGTGGTTCTGCCGGTGAATAGCCACATGCTTCAAGCGCCAGCCAGGCAGACTCATCGTGCGGATTGTCGGTTCCGTGGCCGTACACCAGCGAGGACTGCGCAAGGTAATCACTGCCCGCCTCAATAAGCTCGGCAAGCGTACACTGCTGCAATCTGAATAGTGCGTGTTCAGACATAAATTAGATCGCCAAATCCATAACCACGCGCTCACCACCTTGCGTCGAAACGCACCCGGTTAAGCAGCAGTTACACAAAACCGTGAAGTTAACACGAGCGGCTGACGCTGGTGTGATTTTTGTTCCCTCAGACTTCTTAGGCAGTGCAACTGTAACAACAACACCGGGCAAAGGTCACGGACCATCACCCGGTGTGACAGACACGCCAATATTTGGCGCAGTTTACGCAATGCGCGTCAGTTTTCCAGCGCACCATTAGACTGGTCGACGCAAATCGAATACCGGAATTATGCATAAATATTTACCGATCCAACTGCGAAATATGCGACGTCAGACAGGCGTGTTGCTGTTAACCGCGCTACTTACCGCAGTCAGCGCATCGGCGGACGATCTGGAAATCTACGACTCGGCCATATCGCGACCGAAAGTGCTGTTCTTACTGGACACATCAGGTTCGATGGTCGAACTGGACGGCGGCACTACTTCGCGAATCTCCCGTATGAAATCCGCGTTGTCTGCATTGCTTGCAAACATTCAGTCAGTAGACGTCGGCTTAATGGAGTACTCAGGTCGCAATATTCAACTGATTCATCCGGTTGGCGATGTTGTGGCGAATCAGGCAAGTCTGCAGGCCGCCGCCGCCGCACTCGATGCCGCCGGCACCACTCCAACGGTTGCTGCTCTTTTGGAAGCACAGCGTTACCTGACCGGCGGTATGCCATATCGCGGTGACAATGGTGGTGCCGCGTATCAAAGCCCGACTAAAAACCAGTGCGAATCAAACCACGTGGTGCTGCTAACCGATGGTCGCCCCAGCAGAGACCAGGACATAGTTGATCTACTGGAGCCGGTAATTGGCACATGTGACGCCCGCTCTGCGGGTCGGGGTACCTGCGGAGCAGAGTTATCAGGGCACCTGGCAACGGCTGACCAGTTTCCAAACATTCCGGATAACAATACCATCACCACACATTCGATCGGTTTTAATATCCGTGATGACTGGCTCGAGTCGCTGGCCACTGTCAGTAACGGTATCTACCGCACGGCAGACTCGGCTCAGGAACTGCTGACAGCATTTCAAAATATTTTAAACACAGTACAGTTGCAGTCGACCACGGCGGCACCAACCGTTTCGGTGAATGCGTTTAACCAAAGCCGGCACCGCGAAGAATTGTACTATTCGTTCTTCCAGCCAGGTGGCTCACCACGCTGGGATGGAAACATCAAGAAGTACCGGCTGCGCAACGGCGAAATTGTCGACTACTACGATCGTCCCGTTCTCAGCGCTAATCGAATACAACCAACTTCAGTCAGCCTTTGGTCAAAAGATGAAAACGGTATCCCGACTGCCGACGGTGCACGCGTAGCTCAGGGTGGTATGGCAGCAAGGCAACCGGCAAACCGCAAATGGTTTACTGATGCAGGAGTTACCGCCGACGGCGCAGGAGTACTGACCCCTGAATTGATTACTGCCGATAATCAACTGGCACGTCAGTGGTTTGGTGCGGTGTCAAATGCCGAGAGAGACCTGTTTTCGCGCTGGGCAAGAGGTTTCGATTCGATCGACCGCGATGGCAATGCGATTACTGATGAGCCCAGTCACTACGTTGCCGACAGTATCCACAGCAGTCCGGTACTGATCAGCTATCAGGCTAAAGAGTCGACCGATGTATTGAAAGAAGTGCTGTACAGCACCACCAACATGGGCATTGTGCACGCCATTGATCCGGAAACCGGTGATGAACTGTGGTCATACTCGCCGCACGAACTACTGCCTAATATTGGTGAATACGTTAGAAACACCAGTACGTCGCATGTATACGGACTCGATGGAGCAATCGTTTCAGATGCCACTTACAAAGGCAACACAACATTCGATTTCGAAACGGATCAGGTTCGTCTCTATCTGACACAGCGCCGTGGCGGCAATCAGGTTTTTGCACTGGATGTCAGCGACGCTTTTAGCAACACTACACCGGTTAAACGACTGTGGACCATTACCGGTGGCATTGCAGGCACCGACTTCCGTGATCTGGCTCAAACCTGGTCAACACCTCAGAAGATTCCGGTC
Organism: uncultured Granulosicoccaceae bacterium; assembly: GCA_964481315.1. GTDB lineage: Bacteria > Pseudomonadota > Gammaproteobacteria > Granulosicoccales > Granulosicoccaceae. The sequence goes on along the minus strand of CAYZVB010000075.1, from coordinate 8,244 downwards.
AGGTACGGCTGCCCGAACAATTGTGCCACTAAAGACGTTTTGCTGTTTGGTGGTGGTTACAACCCACTATACGACAACAAATTACTCACTTTTCCGGTAACCCCTTCAGCAACCGGCCATGGCAACGCCGTTTATATGGTCGATCCGGACACCGGTGCGTTGCTGTGGTCAGCCGGTAAAGGTAGCCATCATGATTTAGACCTGCCGATGAACGACAGCATTCCGGCAACCCCGATTCCAATCGACACCGATGCCGATGGCATAGTGAATATTCTGATGTTCACCGACATTGCAGGCCATGTCTGGCGAATCGATCTTGACCAGCAACCGGAGACAGCAGCAGAACTTGCGGTAGCCGGCGGCAACATCGCCTCACTCAATACCGGCTCACAGGCACTAAGGTTTTTTAACCGGCTGGATGTGAGCATCAACGGCGTTACCAACGGCACTGCAGAGTTTCACATCGTTGCAGGCAGCGGTATGCGCTCGAGCCCGACCTATATCGAACCGGTTAACAATCGCGTTTTTGTTATCAAGGATACATGGGTGTTTACCAACCCTACCGCAGCAGACCCTGCCACCGGTGACATTGTGCCGGAATACCGGTACGTGACTGATGCAAGTGATAATCGCTTCGTCATCACACCTTCCGTATTGTGGCAGTACGGACAAACTACCAGCAACGCCAACCCGCTTGAGTATGGCTACTACCGTGAACTGGAAGCCGGTGAAAAAGTTCTGCAGCCCACACTCACACACGGCAGTCGCGTTTTCCTAACCACCTATATGCCGGCTGACCCGAATGTGGTTCGCATTCCATGCACCTACCAGATCGGTGAGTCACGGCTTTATATCATGCACGTGGAAACGGCTGAAAATAAACTTGCAAGCAATTTCGGCAACCCGTACGCCATAATTGGCTCGGGTATTCTGGCCGGCGGCACTATTGTCGATACCGGTGATTCCGGCGGACCGGATCTGGTGGTCGGTATTAACGCTGAAAAGCTGGTTGATTTGCTGGCGCCTGACAACCCCAATATCTTCCGGCGCTTCTTTAGAACCGGCTGGAGCGAGCTGGATAACTTTTAGCTGAGCGGTAACGGTAAGGCAGCCATCTGCAGCGCTGCCTCTATTCTCAATAGTCTGTACAATCGTGCTTTTATAAACAAAGCAGAACCTTGAGCCTCTTTACCGACCGCTGCAAATCGTGGCCACTCTATGTGCTGCCACATCACCTGGTGTCACGTGTGGTTTACCGGATTACCCGGAGCAAAACCCGCTTTACACCGGCAATGATCCGCTACTTTGCGAAAGCGTTTAATGTTGACCTGCAAGAAGCAGAGCATCCATCGCCCGATCACTACAAAAGCTTTAACGAGTTCTTTACCCGGCCACTGAAGGCAGGAGCCCGCCCTGTTGATCAAACTGGCAACGGGTTAGCCAGTCCGGTGGACGGTTGTGTCTCACAAATAGGTCCAATAAATCAGGATCAGATCTTTCAGGCCAAAGGTTTCAGCTACAGTGTGATCGACCTGCTGGGTGACAGAGCCGCCGATGCCAGTCAGTTTCAGGGGGGCAGATTTGCAACCCTGTACCTGTCACCGCGTGACTACCACCGAATCCATATGCCGCTGAATGCAACGCTTAAGTCCATGCACTACATACCCGGCAGGTTGTTCAGCGTTGCGCCGCACACGGTGCGAACCGTACCGCGTCTTTTTGCCAGAAACGAAAGAGTAGTCGCCTTATTCGACACACCGGCAGGTAAACTCGCTATGGTGCTTGTTGGCGCTATCAATGTTGCCGCTATTGAAACCGTATGGGCAGGTCTGGTTACACCACCAACTGCCCCGGCCATCAAACACATCGACTACGAAACAGATGCTCAGCAGTCCTTTAAAAAAGGCGATGAAATGGGTCGCTTTAATATGGGATCGACCGTTATCCTGTTAACGCAGGAAGGGGTTAACTGGGACGCAGCGCTGACAGAAGGCAGCACCGTACGAATGGGTGAGCTAATCGGCAAGTTCTAATAATTGTCTGTGCTGCAACCATTCACGCGCATCTTCAGCATCTTCATTAAACCAGGCTTCAGCACTGCCAAGGCGAAAAGAGTAACCCCAGCTGTCCATGTCTGCGAACATTTTGCTGCGACCGAATCCCGTCACCTGGTCGGATAGTAAAATCTGCAGATAGCACACTGCGTTCTCTTCATCCTGACTGCCACCGGCATTGGTGTGCAGGGTTTCCCTGCGACTGCTGTCCATGCAAACGTAATGACAGGCCTCATGCAAAATTGAATGCATAGGTGTGTCGTTGCGAATATAAATATCAGAGCGAATCAACCCCGCTTCTTCATCACCCCAGAAACTTCCAGGTATGGCTGTATTGTCGGCCACACGTTGTAATTGCATGCCGAGTTTCATCAACAGACTCTGCACCGACTGCTGATCACAATCAGCAAACCTCAACACATCACTCACGCGAGCTGCCAGTTGAAGCTGATGGTTTGGTCAATGGAGTCAATGTCCGGCATAAGGATCATCATCAATCGATCTACTCCCATGGCAACTCCGGAACATTCGGGCAAGCCATGTTGTAAGGCAGCAATCAATTTATAGTCGACCGGCATGGGTGGTTTACCGGATTCATTGCGGCGACGATTATCAGCCTTGAAACGTTCCGCCTGTTCTGCACCGTCGGTCAACTCATAGTATCCGTTGGCGAGCTCAACTCGCCCGTAAAACACTTCGAATCGACATGCACGTAAAAACTTCGGATCAGAATGATCAATTCTCGCCAGTGATGCCTGACTGGCAGGGTAATGATAAACACAGGTGTAGGAATTCGGTTCAAAAGCGTCTGCAATAAACGTGGCCATACCCAGGTCAAGCAGCTCATCAAAGTCCTGAGTCTGCGGTGGTACTTCTACACCGTTAGCAACAATACAATCAGTCAGCTCCGCCGCTGTACAGTCGGCAATATCGACACCCGCAGTCTGTTGCCATAATTCACGAAAACTGATTTTACTAAAGCCCGGGAAAGTCTCACCGTGCAAATGCGCCAGCAACGCCTGAACCTCATCAATAAGCTGGTGGTGATCAATACCCAGCCGGTACCATTCCAGCATGGTAAATTCAGGATTGTGGTGTCGGCCGCTTTCGTCAATGCGAAAGACTTTACCGAGTTCGTAGTTGTCACCAATACCGGCAGCCAGCAATCGCTTCTGATGAAATTCGGAAGAGGTTCTCAGCGCACGTGATGCAACCTGAAAACTATCAATATGCGGGTCTGTGGTCGCACCACTAACAAGCAGCGGTGTCTCTACTTCAAGTATGTTCCGCGAATGGAACCACTCTCTTATGCAACGGTTTAGTTGTGCGCGCTTGTGCAGCACCTCAGCCGAGGCGCTGGGCTTCCAGTCTGGCAGCACGGATCTTTTTCAGTGGTTAGTCTTTAACCCGGCTCGCATATTCACCGGAGCGGGTATCGATTTTAATCACTTCGCCCTCTTCCACAAAAAGCGGCACGTTTACCACGGCACCTGTTTCGAGTGTGGCAGGCTTAGTACCGCCCTGCGCCGTATCACCACGAACACCCGGATCGGTCTGGGTGATGGTCAGCTCAACAAAGTTGGGCGCGGAAACACTTAACGGTTCACCGTTCCACAGCGTAACCTCGCAGGTGTCCTGTTCTTTCAGCCATTGTTTGCAGTCAACCACAGCGCTTTCAGCGGCACCGATCTGTTCAAAAGAATCCGGATCCATGAAGTACCAGAACTCACCATCGGCATACAAATACTGCATCTGGGTGTCGACAACGTCTGCAGTTTCTACCGACTCACCTGATTTAAAGGTTTTTTCGACGGTGCGGCCGGTTTTGAGATTGCGCACTTTCACACGACTGAAAGCCTGCCCTTTACCTGGCTTTACGAACTCGTTCTCCACAATAGTGTACGGATCACCATCGAGCATGATCTTCAGGCCTCTTTTGAACTCGTTGGTGCTTACATTACCCATAGGACTATTCTGGTTTGCTCCGAAGGCGTGGATTATAGCGGTTACCCGGGATTGCAGCCAGTGCCGACACACCGGGGGTCCCACACGAAAAAGGGCCGGTAAAACCGGCCCCTCGATTCTTACAAACTACCTGTCAACCTACCTGTTTTATCTGCGGTTCAGCAGCATGCGAAGTATGCCGGTGCGATGCAGGTAATACAGCAGTGTCATGATTGATGTGATTGCCGAGGCAAGGTACGACAGGAAACCAGCATTCAGGACACGGCCGGCGCCGGTCACTTCATCTGCGCTGACGATACCAGCGTCGACCATGGCAGTTTTTGCTCTGGCACTTGCGTCCCACTCTACCGGCAGCGTGACTACTGAAAACACGACGGCTGCGCCGAACAGTGCAACACCCAGCAACATAACCGGCATACCGAGTGCCGGCGCCAATGCCATTAACATCATGCCGACCATGAGTACCGGCATGGACATCTTGCTTGAGATATTGGTGACCGGGACCAGCTTCGAGCGCATTTGCAGAAACTTGTAACCGGTGGCGTGCTGCAGCGCATGCCCCGCTTCGTGGCAGGCCACACCAATAGCCGACACTGATCGTGCGTTGTAAACGGGCTCTGAAAGACGCAGCGTTTTATCACGCGGATCGTAGTGATCACTGAGTCGGCCGGCAATCGGTTCGATGCGGCAATCGTACACACCGGCACGCTCGAGCATGACCTTGGCGGCTTCAGCGCCAGTCATGTTGCTGCGGGTACCCACTGACTCATACTTTTTAAAGGTGCTGCTGACCATTTTTGAAGCCAGCCCGGAAAGCACCATACCCGGCAGCATGACCATGAGCATGTACCCCATATCAAATCCCATCATCTATTACTCTCCACGTTTAATCAGGCCCGTTGGCGGGCGTTTCCGGATGCGTTTTCTACACGCTATGTTAGAACAAAATTGCGGCATTTCAGGCAAACTTCAACGGCGGTGTAACCGTTTTTGACATTTTAATACCGCACACTTGCGGGGTTGACGAAGGCCTGTGAACGCTTATTCGACGATAAGATCTGCCACTTTCTGAAAACCGCGCGGCAGGCTGTGCCCGCGCAATCCGCGCTGCGCAATGTAGCCCTCAATATCTTTGTATTTGAGCGTGGTATGGCGCTTACCGCTAACCACTTTCAGCGCGCTCTTCGGTCCCATGATTCGCACTGCCTGCAGCGAAACCTGGCTTTTGGCAGTTTTTGCCTTCGGAATACCAAGAATTTTGTTGCCCTTGCCTTTCGACAGTTCTGGCAGCTCGGCAACCGGAAATGCCAGCAGTTTGCCGTCAGACCCGAGCGCGACCAGCAGATCCGATTTCAGATCGTTGACCCGCACCGGCGACAACACCTGTGACCCGGCCGGCACAGTAAGCACCGCTTTACCTGCTTTATTGCGCGAAGTCATGTCGCCAAGCCTGCCGATAAATCCGTAACCACTGCTGGTAGCCATCACAAAACGGGCGTCTTCGTCACCCATTAACACACCGACAAATGTCGCACCGTCCGGTGACTTAACCCGCCCTGATAACGGCTCGCCCAAACTTCTGGCCGAAGGCAGTCCGTGCGCGCTGACGGCGTATACCCTGCCGGTTGAGTCTAGAAACATTGCAGACTGATTACTGCGACCGCGGGCGGAATCCTGATAGGCATCACCAGACTTGTAGTTGAGGGTACGCGGATCAACTTCATGGCCTTTGGCCGATCTGACCCAGCCCTTTTCAGACAGCACCACCGTGACTGGTTCGTTGGGAATGAGGTCGCTGGCGTTCATTGCCTGCGCAGCGTCACGAGCAACAATCGGCGAGCGACGTGCATCACCCTAGGTCTCAGCGTCTTCAAGAAGCTCCTTCTTCACCAGTGTTTTCATGCGGCGGTCGGAACCCAGTGTCTTTTGCAGAGCATCGCGTTCTTTTTCAAGTTCGTCCTGCTCGCCGCGAATTTTCATTTCCTCGAGCTTCGCCAAATGCCGCAGCTTGAGTTCCAGGATAGCTTCGGCCTGCGTGTCTGACAGCTTGAAGCGTTTCATCAGAACCGGTTTGGGCTCATCGTTGTTGCGGATAATCGCGATGACCTCATCAATGTTGAGATACGCGATCAACAAACCTTCGAGTATGTGCAACCGCTTTTCAACTTTCTCTAACCGCCACTGCAGGCGACGGCGAACGGTTTCAAGTCGAAACTGCAGCCACTCCTTAAGCATGGTCGGCAGGTTCTTAACGGCCGGCCGGCCATTTACCCCGATCACATTCAGATTAACGCGATAGGTGCGCTCGAGATCGGTGGTGGCAAACAAATGCCCCATCAATGAATCGATATCTACCCGGTTACTGCGCGGCACAATCACGAAGCGAACAGGCTGTTCGTGATCGGACTCGTCGCGCAAATCTTCTACCATTGGCAGCTTTTTCGCTGTCATTTGCTGTGCGATCTGCTCCATCACGCGCGCACCGGAGACCTGATGCGGCAACGCGTGAATCACAATAGCGCCATCTTCTTTTTTATACACCGCACGCATTCGCACACTGCCATGGCCGGTCTCGTAGATCTTTTTAAGGTCTTCGGGCGGGCTAATGATCTCGGCTTCGGTGGGGTAATCCGGCGCCTGAACATGCTCCATTAGGTCATCGACAGTGGCTTTTGGTTTTTCCAGTAAATGCACGCAGGCATTAACCAACTCACGCAGGTTATGCGGAGGAATATCAGTGGCCATCCCCACCGCAATACCGGTGGTGCCATTCAGTAACACATGCGGCAAACGCGCTGGCAGGACCGTTGGTTCCTGCATGGTGCCGTCAAAGTTCAGCGCCCAGTCAACGGTCCCCTGGCCAAGCTCCTGCAGCAACATTTTTGCAGTCCTGGACAATCGCGCTTCGGTGTAACGCATGGCGGCAAACGATTTGGGATCGTCCGGTGAACCCCAGTTACCCTGCCCGTCGATCAGCGGGTAGCGATACGAGAACGGCTGCGCCATTAACACCATCGCCTCATAACAGGCGGAGTCGCCGTGCGGATGGTACTTACCCAGCACATCGCCAACAGTTCTGGCCGACTTTTTATGTTTCGACGTTGCCGAAAGCCCCAGCTCTGACATCGCGTAAATAATGCGGCGCTGCACAGGCTTGAGCCCGTCGCCAACGTGCGGCAACGCACGATCGAGAATCACGTACATCGAATAGTCGAGGTAGGCCTTCTCGGTAAATTCGCTTAGAGGCTGTTCTTCAGTGTTTTGAAACAGCTGCTGGTCGTCGGACATTCAGTTTCCAGAATTAGCGGTGCCTGCAACCCCGTGAACAGTCCGGACAGTTGCACTTATTGAAACTCCCCATTGTAACCCGTGCTGTCGCAGCGGTGGAATGGTGCCGGTTACAGTCAGGAAGCAGCGAAAAACGAATAATACTTTTCGCCACTGATCTTGTTGAATCTAAAGGGATTCCCGCCTCGCCATCAACAATTTTCCACAATTAATTCAGGCCGCAGGCTCAAGGAAATCGAGCCCCCGTCGTTAACTTGTCCCGCGACTTGCGGGCGGCGTCTGCAGCGCACTGAGATTTACATAATAACAATGATAAAGATGGGGCAAGTTAAATGAACGATCAAAAGAATCGTACGCCCGGCTCGATTGGTGGTGAGAACCTTGTGAGATTGGCTGTATCAGCCGCTTTGCTGACATTAACAGCATGCGGTGGCGGGTCAGACTGGGATGAAAATACCCAGGAATTGAACACGCAGAACGCACTGGAAATCGGTGCCGCGCAATCAGGGGAACTCGATGCAAACGTGGATGTTGCACAGACAAGGGCAGGCAGCCCGGTAATCGTGTCCGTTTTGCAAAACGACAGTCTGGCAGCAGACTCGCAGTTCGCACTGGTCGGTCAGCCGGCTAATGGATCAGCGACACTGCTGGCCGATGGTAGCGTCGAGTACACAGCCGATGCTGACTTCGAAGGCACTGACATTATTGAATATGTCATTCTCGATGCAGACGGCACCCGTGAGTATGGCAAGTTCTACGTCGCCGTTGTTTGCGCCGACTGCCACGTACCAAACTACACAAATGTAGACACTAATGGTTTTCCATACTGCCTCGCCAGTAATCCGGATCCGGACGGCGATGGATATGGATGGGAAAATAATCAAAGTTGTGTTGTGCCCCAACTCGGCGCAGCGCTCGGCCCGCTAACGGCTAAGGC
>CAYZVB010000074.1:0-18344 GCA_964481315.1 uncultured Granulosicoccaceae bacterium | reverse complement strand
GGCGTACACTGTGCGCAGCAGTGAAGTCACCACCAGTGTACAGGCGACCAGTACGGTTAGTGCCGACCCCAGCGACAACATCGCACTGCGCAGCGGTGATTCAGGTCTGTGCAGATTAGCCATTGCCAGCCGTAGTGAAAAGCTGCCACCGGACTGTGACCGCTGATCGATCCATTTAGCGAGCTTGCGAATTGCGACTAGCAAAACTTCCAGCGCAGCAAGCAACAGCAGTACAACAATGATAAAACCAATGGCAAACAACGGATCGGGCAAGCTGACGACAATGCAAACGATCAGTAGCAAAATCACCAGTGTTGTAGCGATAATGAAAGGCTTTGAAGGCTTGCCAGCAGCCTGATCATTGCTGCGAAACAGTGTTGCCGGGCTCACCGACAGAGCACGCCCGATAGCGGGTAGGGCGAATGTAAAAGCGGTGAGACAGCCAAACAGAAGCGCGATAGTTAACGGCAGGGGTAACTTCGCCAACGCTGTTGTCAGGCGTAACTCACTGGCTACCACGGTAGCACCGCCCCATGCCAGAAGGCCACCCAGCACGCACCCGGCAAAGCTTGCTGCTGTGCTGAGTATTGCTATTTGTAGTAAATATACCGTTGCGAGTCTGCCATTACGTAAGCCAAGTGATCGCAGTGTGGCAATGGTTTTGAGCTTGCCCTGCAAATGCGTGCGTACGCTGCTAAATACCCCGAGACCGCCAATAAACAACGTACTAAAAGCAATGATCATTAGCCCTGAAGCAATTTGTCCAAGACGCTCAGCTATTCTCTCGCTGCGGTCCTGAAACGTACTGACTTCCCATCCTTCGTCGCAAAACTGACGATAGAACTGATCACGCCAGGCTTCTGCAGGCAGATCTGTGGCAACTTTATAGTCGTAGTCTATGCGGGAGCCGGGACCGGTGAGTCCGGCAGCGTCGATAGCATTGTCCGCTACCAGAACCGGTGCGCCGCGCCATTGTGCGGTTAAGTTCCGGTCGGGCTGAGAAATGACAATTGCCCTTACCGTCATTTCGAGCTCGCCGACAAATACCGTGTCCCCTACACTGATGTTGTGGCGTTGAGATAACGATTCATCAATTGCCAGTCCCCAGCTGTTATCAATAACCCTTGTGGCTTCTGACAATGACATGGCAGGGGATAATTCGAGCTCTCCATACAGTGGATAATTCTCGTCCATGCTTTGTAACTCGACGCGAATAAAATCCCCGTCAGCGTTGCCCAGCATGGTATACAGTTCCCGGACCAGTGTGACTTTTCCACGATCATTCATCCACTGTATCGCGGCTTCAGGCAGAGGGGTGCTTGTGTCTACTTCAACATCGCCGCCAAGCAGTGCACGGGTGTCGGCCTGCATTGCAGAATTGACTATACGATAGAGACTGCCGGTAGCCGCCACCAGCGTTACCCCAAGCATCAGGCAGGCACAGAATATCCACAATGACCGGCCACTGCCGCGCAAGTCATGCCATGCGAGTTTAAGCAGAAACACGTTCCGCCCTTGTGTCCTGAAGCTGCCCGTGTGTTACCTGTAATACCCGGTCGCAGAGTGCTGCGATGCCGTTGTCATGGGTCACCAGAAGTAACGTTGAACCTGATTCACGATTAAGATCAAACAACAGCTCCACTATTGATGCACCGGTATTACTATCGAGGTTACCGGTTGGCTCATCCGCTAATAGTACCCGTGGCCTGTGGACCAGCGCGCGCGCAATTGCCACACGCTGTTGTTCACCGCCGGACAGCTGCGCAGGGTAGTGACCGGAACGTTCCGCAAGGCCAACACGCTCAAGCGTTTCCAGCGCTTTGCTGCGTGAGTTTCCAGTGCCTGCAATATCGAGTGGCAGTGAGACGTTAGCCAGGGCAGTAAGGCTTGGTATCAGATGAAACGACTGAAATATTATCCCAAGCTTGTCTCGTCTGAGATCTGCCAGGCCATCGGAGTCGAGTGATGCGAGGTCGACACCGTCGATGTGCACAGATCCGGCATCCGGTGACTCAAGGCCGGCAAGCAAAAGCAGCAGTGTGGTTTTTCCGGAGCCCGATGGCCCTGTGACAGCGACGGTTTCTCCCGAGCCGATGGTCGCACTGGCACCCTGCAAAACATTCAGCTGTCCATTGACCAGTGGATATGACAGTTGAAGGTTTTGAAGTTCAATCATGCTGTTTGCAGGTTCTGTTAACACAAGCGTTGGTACGGGTGACATTGTAGGTTAGTTCAGCAACAGAAGTTTGAGTTCCGACGCTGTCTGTGTAGAACATCGACAGCATCGCTACGGTTCCTGAGCAGGTGTTTGTATGGAATCGTCACCGACATTCTGACTGATTCTCCAGTCCGCTGGAAATGCAGTGTGGGTTGTCGTCAATATATTGTCTGTGAAAAATGCCGGAATGCATTATGCGTATTATGGTAAACCTCCATAGAGTCAGATGTTATGAAGTTACCCGTGCTCATGGCTTGTGCAGTCGCGATATTGAGTGCGACGACAATGAAACTCCACGCGTTTCCGTTTGCCAATCTAAAACTGCAGACAACGGTTGACACCGCTGTGGTGGCTGTTGGAGAGGCTGTCGCGATAACGGTGTCTGTAAAGCACCTGACTTCGGATTTCGAAGCGCTCGGAACTGCTACAAACGGAATGGTAACCATTGTGGTACCGGACGGAAGTACCTCCCTCACAAGTTCTGACTGCACTGTTGAATCTGCCAATACGATGGTTTGTATCCTTCCCGAAATGGCAGTCGGTGAGAGTGTTGAATTGGTCGCGACCGCGGTGATCAATCGGGAGGGCTATCAGCAGCTCACTACCACACTCACTGCTGATGATCTGTTCGGCGGTGATCAGGTTGAATCCACTGCGCTAACAGTTACCTCGGTAAACCCGGATAACTCACCGGTCGACCTGGCTCTCGATGTTCGCAACAGTGGCGGTGAGAGTTACCTCGGCGGATACGTCTATGTTTCGACCGTTGTAAAGAATGTACACGAGATCAATACCGTGCATTTTCCCACCGTTGAAATCGTGGTGCCTGAAGACCTGCAGTACGTACAGAATGACCGGTGTGTTGAAAACGCCGGCACTGCTGTATGCGAAGTGGTAGCGTTGCCGCCTGGCGCGGAAGCGACGGCGGTATTTGCTTTTATCACCAGTTCAATTACTGATGAATTGAGTATTGTTGCAAGTGCAGCATCGACACAACCTGATACAGCACCACAAAACAATACTGCAACTTTTATCACAAGTGTTGTGCAACAACCCGTGTTGTGTGGTGCGTCAAATCCGTCCTGCATTAATGGTGGTGATGGAGAAAATTCCACAGACCCGGAAAACTCCGGGACCAGTCAGCTAGAAACCGGCCAGGCATCGTCAGAAACGCAATCAACTGGTGGTGGAGTATTTCCGCTGTTGTTTGTTTTTGCAGCGTTGTTACGGAGATTCCGTGGCTCCAAACGGATGTGAAACTGCGGGATCGTATGAAGTGGTGATCTGTAAGCCGTACCAAGCACGTTCCGGATTATGTACAGCTCTCAGGAACTGCAGTAACTTTGTTAAACAGGCTGGCCTTTGGTCCTCTTTTGGGATTTAACCTGCTGACCAGCAGGCGTTCTGATTTTATAGTTAATATCAAATATTCACCGCTTGACTCCGTAGTATCAACTTCAAGCTTTCCATTGACTATGGCGTAATTATAACTTTCTGTACCTCGCATTTCCCTGCCTCTGTGGTAGGACGATCCGACGAGCGTCGTGTGATCTATAAACTCCAGACAGAGACAGCTATCTTGTTGGTGAAGCGGGTTTTCGAAGTCTGAACAAAACAGTCCGGTCAGTTCATATTCTGTGGTTTTGGCAAACGAATTATCTGGAAAGACAATCCGATGGCCAGTAAAAGAACGCTGTTTTTCAGACTCACTGCAATTCCTCAATTAACCAGGCAATAGTATTTCAGACTATTTTTCTCTGAAACCACTTCAGTGCGAAAGTAATCCGAAGCATATGGTTTCCGTGGGTCATTACGGCTTTTCCGCGCACTTGCTGATGAAGATATTTGTTGGCTTCATTTATGAGTGGCCGTGTTACAAAGATACCGGTTTGTTGTAGTAGGGCAGGTGTTCCACCCGTATTGAATTCTCTGACTGATGTTTGTTTCGAACGTAGGCAGCAATTTCATGTAATGGTGCAAACCATACATCGCCTCTGTTCAATATTTCCTCAAGCCACTGTTCTACCTTACGCCAGCGGGCCAGTCTGCCGGTTAAAAACGGGTGCCATATAGCCATCCAGAAACCACCATATTCGTACTGCGCTTCAAACTCTTCCCAAAATGGCAGTAGCCCTGTGCTGGGGGCGGCAACCGGCATTAGGTAGCCAATCTCATCATAGTGAGCAAATTGCGGCCAGTCATCGGAGCCCCAGTGCACCGGTAATTCTATAAGCTCGCCGGCGTTGGTTTTCATTACATAGGGAACGTCATCAGCCATTAGTGAGCTCTCGTAGCTGAAGTTATGTTCAATGAGCAGATCAATCACTGCCTGATTGGTGTTGTACACCGGTGCCCGGTAACCGACCGGATTATTGCCGATTACGCTTTTGTGGGCCTGTAGCGCGCGTTCAAACCACTCGCGCTGTTCCGCTGCACTGTGGCTGGTCGGGTCTTCGTGCAGGTAGCCATGGTGGCCGATCTCGTGTCCGTCTTTAAGAATCGCTTCCATGGTGTCAGGGTATTGTTCAACACACCAGCCGGGTACAAAAAACGACTGAGTCAAACCGAGGCGCTTATAGGTTTCAAGTATTCGTGGTATGGCCACAGTCGGTCCGTATTTACCCATACTAATCGGATACAGGCGATCGTAGCCGTCATTGGGCCGCGATACATGTATAAGACTATCGGCGTCGATATCGAAGGTTATCGCGCAGGCACACTTCGCTCCGTTAGGCCATGTGATTGGACTTTTGTTCATGTGACTGGCTGCCTTTGTGTTTGTCGGCATCATCGCACAGGTATTGTCAGTGATAAAGGGACTACCTGTGAAGCGGTGGTGGTACCGGTAGCATCGCGAGATAGCAGGAGTTGTTCAGGCGCGAAACCGGGTAGCAACAGGTCGGGTCTTACATAGTAATATGTAAAGGTAACTAATTTTAAAGAACAGGGCTGTTAGAGAGTTCCTTGCGATAGATAGGGAAAGTTTACAACGCATAACGGGTAGCATTCATAATGACTCTGGCCGGTTCAGATCTGCATAATCTCTAATTGTGATAAAAGCCGGTTTGTGGAATTCGTTCCGGCTGTGAACCCCTCAGACTTTGAAGCTACTCCTTTAACTACCTCTCTGTCCATCGAAAATGCGGCAGTAAACCGCATGGGTTGGTCTGGTGTGAATGCCAGCCTGGTGACTTGTTATTCGATTAAGCAACCCCAAATTTGCCATTTAACTAAACACACAAAGAGACTTACAAAATGGACGTCAATGCACTGCTGAATAGTGTAATGGGCAATGCAGGCTCAGGCATCAATAAGGCTGTCGACACCGCTAAGGCAGGTAATATGCCGGGTGGATTGCTGGGTGGTGCTGCAGCCGGTGGTATAACTGCACTTCTGCTGTCTAACAAGAAAGTGCGCAAGATGGGTGGAAAAGCACTTTCCTACGGTGGCATGGCGGCGGTTGGCGGTTTGGCTTACAAAGCCTGGCGGGACCACCAGGAAAATCAGCCATTAGCGGCCGGCACTGCCGGTGACTCCGCCACCACGACGCAGGCGCTCGATGCACCAAAGGGAGGTATTTTTGACCTTTCTGCCGCTCAGCAGACCGGTTCCGGCGAAGACATGCGCCTGGTATTGATTCGGGCCATGATTAGTGCAGCCAAGTCCGACGGTCACATCGATGCTGAGGAGCAAGCTCGCATTGAACAGCAAATTGCAGAACAGGTCATTGGCGCGGAGGAGCAACAGTTTCTGGTCGAGCAGCTAAATGCACCGAGTGATCCGATTGCAATAGCCAGGTTATCTGAAGGAGAAGAGCAGGCGGCGGAGATCTATCTCATATCACTGCTGGCGCTGGATGTGGACACGCCGGAGGAGCGGCGGTATCTTGATCGTCTGGCAGATGCGCTGTTGTTACCGGACGGGCTGAGACAGCGCCTTGAAATGCAGGCGCAGGCAGCGGTTTAACAGCAGGGGTATCGGCAAAAAGAGCCATCAATCTGGTGGCAGTGAATATGTGGGCTGGTTTTAACGAATAGCACTGAGTCAGGTTCCGACAAAGCGCCCATCGCCGCCGTCGGGTGCTTTACCCTGCTTACCGCTTACACACTCTACATTTAGTAGTATTCACCGGGCGAGATAGGGGATAGGGGGCGAGGTGCCTCTGACACTAAAAGGTGTGCTGTGAATGAATCTGTCAATCGCAGCAATGAAGCCCGATGTGTCTGTGTCTCCCATCCAGAGAAGAAAAAGTACTTCTAAACAACTGCTTAAAGTGATGTTGCTATAAGTTGATATCAGATGCTGAGTAGCTGAATTCTAATAAGTTACTCAAGCTTACTCTGCGTTTGTACGATAAATGTCTGTGACGAGTCCCCGTTTATAAGTCTTCTCGAGACCCGGTGTGTGATGCTCGATGACATAATTCCTTCGCAACTGGTCGCGCAAATCGGCGTAGCCCAGGACACCCCTTTCGCGATAAAAGACCTCAATCACCGGTTTGTTTACGCCAATCCATCATTCTGTCAGTTACTGGGAACCAGTGCTGAAGCACTGATTGGTAAAAATGACCTGGAAATAGGCCGGCCGAGGGAGTTGGTACTGGGTAACCCGTTGTCCGGATGGCCTGGCCTGTGGGCGCTCGATGATCAGGTCGTCAAACAGAAAACTATTTCCCGAACTGCTGATCTCACATCTGCAGAGCAGGGCAACCTTGAAACTGTGCGGGTTCCACTGCGTAATGCTGATGGTGAAGTTACAGCGTTGCTGGTACAGCTTTTCGACGTCTCAGAAGTGCGGGAGCTAAAACAACGAATCGCCAACAACGTTGACGTGTTGTCACTTCGCGAGGGTGAGATCTCGACGATGGAGTCCGTGCTTGCCTCGCTGATGGCTTGTCAGGATACCGGCACTCTGTTGGAGCAGCTTGCGGGAATCCTGGTAGCCCGTACCCGTGCAGATTGCTGTTATGCAGCTACTCTGCATGAGTCCGGGGAGTTTATGGAAATTGTTGCTGCTAACGGCAATCACTCAGCTCAGTACTTTGGTGGTCAGTTCAGGCGTGGTGAAGGCACCATCGGCAGAGTATGGGATCGCGGTGCGTCCATTTACTTTAAAGACGTCAGCGTGATTCAGTCAATTCATCAATGGCCGGCGGGGACACAGGCATTTTCGTTGCCGCTATTCGTAGAGGGTGAAGCAGTAGCAGCATTGACTGTTATTTCTGACACAGACTCTAAAGACCTGGCAGATAACGTTCCGCTGCTTGAACGTATCTGCGGTATGGCGTCAATGGCCATTGCGAATACCCGTCTGATCGATGTTACTCAGCAGCGGCTGCGAGTGACACGGGCCCTTGCCGAAGTCAGTCAGGCTCTCACCACACTTGACAACGTGGAAGAGGCATACAATCTGGTATGCAGGATACTTCTGCCTGCTATGGATGCAAAGCGTGCGAGTATACTTCAGCTGGACGAAAGTGGTGAGCTAACTCCGCAGGTCAGTTGGGGGTACTCACACGGATCCCTTACCCGTCCCATGGTACTGACCAAAGAACTGGCATGTCAGTCTATTGCTCAGTGGTGTGTAGACAATGACAGCCTGGCTACCATCGGAAGGGTTGAAGAAGACGCCAGAGAGGCGTCTGTTGTGCATGCACTGCGAGCCGAGAATAATGTTGGCAGTACCTGCTGTATTCCGCTGAAACATCATGAAGGCGTATTTGGTGCGATGATACTTGCCAGAAGTCGGGACATGAGGGAGTTTTCCGAGGCACACATCGATATGTTCCAGGCTGTTGTGAATCAACTATCAACATCGATTAACCGTATCGAGCTCGCTGCGAAACTCAAGCACCAGGCTTTTCATGATCGCTTAACCGGTCTGCCAAATCGATATCAGCTTGAAAGCATACTTGGTGAAGCGATAGATGAAGCGAATAACTGTCAAGGCAACTTCTACGTGATGTTTGTTGATTTGGATGGTTTTAAAGAGGTTAATGATTTCAATGGCCACGCTACTGGCGACAGGCTTCTTTCTTCGGTGGCGGAACGGTTGTCATCTGTGATCGGAGAACGCGACACACTTGTACGTATGGGCGGGGATGAATTCGCAGTTATCGTTCGGATAATGCACATGGAAAATCATTTGCCAGGGCCCTGCTAAACAGTCTTGAGTCGGACATAGACATCGACGGGGAGCGCATAAAGATTGGAGCGAGTATCGGTATTGGTCGGTTTCCCGACAATGGAACAGACGCAGAAACTTTGTTGCAGTGCGCCGATGAAGCGATGTACCAGGCAAAGCGAGAAGGCAAGGGTTGTGTTCGTCTATACGATGAGTCACTTGCTGTTGCCAGCAGGCAACGAAGTTTGCTCGAAGCGCAACTCCGTGAAGCGATCAATAATCGCGAGTTTCACTTGCTGTATCAGCCGCAGGTACGTCTGTGCGACAGTCAGGTAGTGGGGGTGGAGGCATTAATTCGGTGGACTCACCCGTCTCGTGGCCTGGTCCCGCCGGTTGAATTTATTCCGGTCGCCGAAAGCACTGGTCTTATCACCGATATCGGAAGCTGGGTAATTGATGAGGCCACAGAGCAATTAGCTCACTGGCAGAATAGCGGTATTAAAAATCTTCGCATGAGTATCAATGTAGCGGCATCGCAGTTTCAACAAAACAATTTTTGTGAACAGGTAATTGATGCGCTTGTGCGAAATTCGATATCACCTGAGTTGCTCGAACTTGAGGTCACCGAAAGTGTGCTAATGAATGACATTGATCTGGTTGTTTCCCGATTGCAAAGCTTGAGAGAGCAGGGTGTTCGCGTGGCAATTGACGATTTTGGAACCGGTTATTCTTCATTGAGCTATTTACAGGAACTACCGTTGGACGTGCTTAAGATAGATCGTTCATTCGTTAATCGCCTGACAGGCCGCATGACAAAGTCATCATTAATCGAAACCATTCAGACGCTTGCCAGTGGTCTGGATTTGGAGACTGTTGCGGAAGGGGTAGAGCACTCTGAACAACTGGCACTTATCGCCGGTCTCGGGTGCGATTTGGTGCAGGGATATTTCTATTCAAGGCCGGTATCTGCAACCGATATCCCGGAAACCATTCAGGCGATACAGTCGCAGAACTTATTTTTAAACCCACGTTCAAACGCAGCCTAATAAACGATCCAGTGTCTGAATTTTTGAAGTCCAGACTTATTGGTTAGTCAGTCGAAACGGACAAGCACAGCGCGACGTTCAGTAATCGACCGTTCACCAATGCGATAGTGCAATTTAACCGGGTATTAAAAACAACTGTTCGCTGTGAGCTATGCGCCTGCTAATACGAAAATGCTATCCAGATTGATTAACGCTGAAGTGCAACTCTGTTGGGACATTGTCTGTGCCGTTAATCGGGGTAATGTCCTGCGGGCAGGCTGACATCACAGCGATCAGGTCTGTTTCGGCTTTAAAAGTGACGTAATCCCCCGGTGCAGACACAGTAGGTAGCCATTCAATACTGCCGTCTGCGGCGATTGGGATATTCATCCACAGGTTGAACGGTGCCGGCACCGCTGGAGGATCTCTGTTAATTGCCATCATAGCCATACGCAGGTTATCGGCACAATTGTCATGGTATTCGGTGCAGCCGAGTTGCTGATAGCGCTGGTGATCACAGCAGGCAATAACCGTATCGTGCACACCGGGTGAGGTATCTTCAACCATCGTCATCATCAGTTGGCGATAGTTTGAAACCAGTCCGTCCCCGGCTTTGGGAAACACACTGTTTAACGCCGTATGAATGTGGTGCATGGACAGATACTCGGTCGGGTTTTGTTCGACAAACGCCCAGAAGTCACACACCTGGCTACCATGGGTGTTGGTAACCGTCAGCAATTGTCCCTGCTTAACTACCACAGCCACACCACAGCGTGCTTTTACAGTATATACCTTGCCGATTATCGGTTCGCCAGTCGGTGATATGGCTATTGACAAGCTGTCGTTTTTACCCTCAGGGAGGTTTTTACCAGACGGGTTGGTCATTAAAGTTGCTCCGTTTTGTGACACAGGTGTTGTCAGTCGGGACTGCTGGAGGATATTAGTTAAGCGGGAGTTAAAATGCTGCCGTGCCCTTGATTCGTCGCTGGCAACCCGGCAAGGTATTTAGAATCTGCAGCTGGTTTCCATCACGTACTAGTGGGATTTTATTCTAAGGTTGAAGTTTGTGGAATTGTTATCGATGAGAAAGTTTATTGCAGCGTTCTTGCTGGTTTTACTAGTCACCGAACTCGGGTGGGCGCGAGAGAAAGATCCGCTCATGAAGGGGCGTTGGTTTGCGGAGGCACTTGCCACTCATAACAAGTCTGGTCTTAGGAATGGTTTGCGGCATAGGTTCGGTAGTGAAGCGTCGCTGAAGGCAGCGGAATCAATAGCAAACTCCATGAATATTCACAAGGGAAGCCTGGGTCAGAATGACGAGCTAAAGAGCTATGTCAGTAATAATAGCGGGTGGCTGATCGGTCAGATCAGGTTTTCTGAATCAACATTTTTTTATGAAATCCGCACTGTTGATGGTGAGCTTTACGGCTTTCAAGGGCTGACTGCACCTTTTCCCGAAGAAGCGCCGCTTATGTCAGATATCTTCAAAGAAGTGGACCGCAACAGTGCGCTGGTTGAACAACAGTTCTCACCCGGTCAGACAGCTCTGGAGTTTTTTGAAAAGCTCTATAAAAAGTCCAACCACAAAAAGGCTCTCGAAGTTCCTGAGGAAAACAGGCAGCTGGTTTTAACAAGTATTGATCAGGTGGCAGCTTTTGAGGTTACCGACACCTACACACGGCACTTGTACGTCGTGGGGACAAAAGGTGGTTTAATACTAGACTGTCGTGTGGATATCTACCTGACAAGATCAGGCGGAGAGATTGTCAATTCCTATTCGTGTGACAGGGCATAAGTCAATCGGTGGGATTGGTACTTGTAATAAATCCTGCGTGTATCCATTTTAAAGATATGACCTCCCCGCACTGGCGGTCGACACCACTAACGCAACCAGTTGAGCACTAATGATGGAAATTCTAAAAGGGAAGGTCGCTTTCGTGACCGGAGCATCAGCACCCAATGGCATCGGCCGTGCCATTGCACGCCGACTGGCGGGTCACGGCGCATTAGTGGTGGTTACTGACATGCAGGGAGAGGTAGTGATTGACGATGTCTCGTACGAGCGACTTGATCTGTTAAAAACGTTGGTCGCAGATATTCAAAAGGAGGGTGGCTCTGCCATGTGCCTCAGGCTTGATGTCACCAGCAAAGCGGACATAGACAATGCTGTTACGTCCGCGCTGGATGCGTATGGTCAAATCGATATATTGGTCAATAACGCAGGGACTACTATTGGTGCGGACAACTTTCTTTCCACTTCTCCCGAGCAGTGGGAGGATAGTTTTCGTGTCAATATTCTCGGCCCGATGATGTTAGCGCAGGCCGTTATTCCTCAAATGCGTCAGAATGGCGGTGGCAGAATTATCAGTATTGGTTCGATTGGAAGTCTGGGAGCAGAGGCCGGTTTTGGTGCTTACACCACCATGAAGCATGGCCTTGCCGGAATGACCAAAACATTGGCAGCAGAGTTTGGTGTGGACGGAATATTATGCAACACGGTTTGTCCGGGTTATATCTCTACAGACATGCACAATGCGGCTAACCAGCGTCTGGCCTCGGAGAATAATATATCTGTAAGTGAAATGAAAAAACGCCGTTATCAACGAGTAGCCGTTAAAGATTCCGGTAATCCGGAAGATGTTGCCGATGCAGTGGCTTATCTTGCCGGACCGCATTCGGCATATGTTACCGGTATAAATCTGCCAGTGAGCGGAGGAACGCCCTGCGGTATTTAGCCGGGAGTTGGTTGGCCGTCTGGCGAGGTAACTTTATCTCTGTGTGTGGCATTCGATAGTGAACAGTGCCGTCATTTTGGAGTAGATTTAACTATGCATCCGGGATTCCAGAATCAGCCTTTGCAACCGGTTGAGTTTGTAGGTAATTAAGGTCAGAATTGCAGCTGGTTCAGGTAGTCGCTCTAGTCGATTGTTCTCTGCCGGAATAGTATGCAGTTGTATCAGTATTGATGAATGCAGTTTTTAACACATAGCAGTTAAGACGGTGTCTGTTTAATTTTGAAAAACCATCAAAGTCAGCTGTGCCAAAACGCCAATATGCCTATGTTGAATAGGACTGTGATTGTGACCGGGGCGAATTCCGGTATTGGTAGAGAGTCAGTCATTGCCTTGTGTAAACTGGGGGCGCATGTCGTTATGGCTTGTCGAGAGGGCGTTCATGGTAATGAAAAGCCGGTAGAGGAAGTTATACAAGAGATTGAACGTCTGGTTCCGGGGGCGAAGCTGTCATCTATGCCATTGAATCTGGCATGCCTTACTTCTATCCGTCACTTTGCGAAATGCTTTACCGAACAATTTCAACACCTGGATGTGCTGCTGAATAATGCGGGTGTATTGAGTATGGAGAAAAAGCAAACGCGCGATGGATTTGAGTTAACGATGGGCACTAATCATTTTGGTCCTTTCCTGCTGACCAATTTACTACTAGAGCACTTAATCAGCACGCCGCATTCAAGAATAGTTAATGTGTCTTCGAAAGCCCATACAAAAGGTAAGCTTGTTTTCGCTAACAACACCATCGAGACAAGGTGGCCCTATACCGGGTTTTCTGCCTATGCTGATTCGAAACTCGCAAATATCTTTTTTACTCAGGAGCTTGCCGAACGCTTAGCGGGCACCGATACCACAGTTAACGCACTGCACCCGGGCGGTGTGGCCACAAATATATGGCCGGAACCAAAAGGCTTAATGGGAGCGGTAAAACGCCGGATGATAAAAAATCTGAACACGCCTGAAAAAGGTGCACGCACTTCTGTTTATCTTTGTTCGTCACCGGAAGCTCAGTCATTTTCGGGTAAGTACTTTCATCGAAAAAAACAGATAGCCCCGGGCAGGCGAGCGCAGGACAGAAGCATTCAAAAGAAACTCTGGGCGGTTTCCGAAGCGGCTACCGGATTGAATTGAAAAAGCGTTACTGCAATGAGGTGTCAGGGACCAGGGGTTTGGCAGCAACCATTTTTCGATAGTCTTTAAAGAAAAATCCAGCCAACCCTGCAAACACTAATAAAAATGCCAGCGCTGTACCCGACAAAAATAAATACCATTTCATTTGTCCGCCTGGCTCAAGAACGGCAATCTGTGGATCCCCCGGGTCGTGGTAAACCTGAACTGCCTAGTCGACACCGTAGTATGCAACCTTATCCAATGCCCAGTCCTTCCCGAAGCCATCCTGAATATACTGCAGTTTGCTGGCAGTGTATTCAGTGCCATCAACGGTGTAGATATATTCTATAGACGGGTTGTAGTCATTGCTTCGCCCGTGCGCCCGATGGAATACCTTCATTTCCGACTGTACTACAACGCCTTGTACCATCGGCCAGCTAAGCGATCGGATTGAATCTGCTACCTGCGAATACCATAGCCCGATGGTGCCGAGGCTGAGCAGGAAGAAAAAAGCGCATAATGCTGCGCCTATTTTTTTACGTCTATTTCGATCTTTTTCGCTGATGTTCATAGGGGCAGCTTGGATGTTTCCGTTCGATCCGTTGCAAGATAAAGACCGTGCGGATGTCATAGTGCTTGTGAGCGTAAAAAACTTTGGCTGGAGTCTCTTTTAAGAGCGCGCCGTAGCAGATACCAGTGATTGAGTCTCGTGCCGTTGGGCCACTCATGATGATCTGCAATACCAACGCGCGGACTGCGGGCCTGGGAAGCCGGTGGAACCTGCTGTCTCTAATCCGGAGAGTTATCAACAGATTCTACCCTGGCAAGTGACATCGAATTGATAGACGCGAATGGGGCAGGGCATTCTATTACCTACTTCGAATAACTGGCTGACTGTTTTTTTCGTTGATCAACGATAATCCCACAGAACTGAGCAGGGTTCGTAACAAATTACGAACCAATGCCGATAGCATCGAAGAGTTTTCGAGTAGTAGTTCAAAATGCAGAAAAAGTGTGCTCTGGCGGTCACAATGCTTGTATCGATATTGTTTTCTGCATCGAGTGACAGGGTACGGGCGGCCCCCCTTCAAGCCTACGATCCGCCAATAGGTGAGCTACTTATTAACGAGGAATCCGTGCCGCTCTCTGTTGTGGATGTTTTTGCAAAAACCGTTTTCCCTGCAGTTGATTATTGCTCGCCTTTTTCTGACAAATACGTACTTAACGCTTTCATTAATCAGAGGCTGCTGGCAAACACGCCGATAGTTGAAAAACAGGTAAAACCGAAACCCCCTTCGCAACCGTTAGCAGCACTCCCTGCAATAGCGCCGGGAAAAATCAGCGCTGATCCGAATAGGAGCCTTGTAGCTGGTAAAACAGCCACTTTATACATAGAGCGCGAAGCCTCTTTTACGGCCGAAACAGATGACACGAAAAGTACACCTCAGATAAGTCCACGAAAAATTCCCACACCACAACGCTCTCAAATCGGTCATCAGCGCCGGCAAGAATTCAGACAGCAACTCGCCAGATTAGGGGAGTTCTCTGGTGCCTCCAGAGCGGACAAACAATATATTGCCGACATGACGAGAAAAGTTGCTCGCCACCGTAAGAGTATTCAAACGGTAATTACCGATGCGGAGGTTGAGCATTACTACCACAGTTTATTAAGTGATAGAGACAGCCGGCTGGTCGATGTGCATGCCATACAATACCGAACTCTGTTGTTAACTTCTGACGATCCACAGACTGTCGGTATCGCAGTTGATATGCTGGCAAACGAAGGACAGTTGGGTACATTCCCAATGCTGTTAACACCCGAGGGTCGACGGCTTATTCCAGGCGCTGGTGATGCCGTTCAGCGAGTCTGGGCCAGACTGGCGGATATTGATCCTGAAATCAGGGGCCCGTATTCGATACCACAGGGTTCAACATTCATTCATTCGGCAGGCTCGATAGGAAATCATTACCCTGAAAGTTACAAACTCTATTATGTCTATGACAATAAGTTCTATCCGGTGATTGAAAGGGAAGAAGATATCCCGAATATTTCTCCAGACACTTTTCTGAGAGACGACCTTTATCAGGTAAAACTGAAAGAGCGATACCGAACACTTAGAAAGAAAGCCGTTATCACTCTTGACGGAAAGCTGGTAGCTGATGCGCCTGAGCATTTCGATTGCTCGACAGTACCAAGGTAGATTATTCAGCATATGGTGGGCATACGCATTTGCATCCTGACACTGCTTCAGGCAGTGAAATCTAAAATAGTGATTCGCAGGCCCATCTGCCGGATGTCGGTACTAAAAAGAGATTGTCAAAACGGTATTAGCTACTGAAATGGGCATGGATTTGCATTAGATGCAGTAAGCAGCGGTGTAATCACCGCTGCTGTTTCACTAGCTATTGCTAACGCGGAGGGCAGCTTTGTTCCGTAATCGGATCCCATCCGTAACCATTATTCCCTCCGGTATTAGCCCGGGAATAGTCGCAATTATCTTCTACGACAATTGGCTCACAACTCTGTTCAGACACTCCATTCCAACCCCAGCCGTCATTAAGATTAGCGGCGGAATAGTCGCAACGTGATGAACGGGTAGTCGCCTGCAGCCACTCAAAATGCAGCCCTTTAGCGGAGCGGTTGGGGAAGCCTTTCCAATAAGTATGCGCATCGGTAAACACCTCATCCACAACATCATAAACACCATCATTAGAGCTGGGTATTAATTTCAGATAGGACGCAGCTTCGGCATCACCCTTCAAATACTTATTCAGCCACGCTGTAACGAAGTGCTGCGAGATGTTGTTCATTCTTTCTGTTTGCCATACCGCGTCTGTGTAATGCTCGGACAAATTAAACCCCAACGCCTCACTAAACAGGTAACTTTCGGCGGGTGCTGGCATAGGAGCCCCTGCATTATGATTGGCGTTATCAAATGTCAATAGTGCTCGCTCTACACTTGTTGCACCCTCCCAGATAGCTCGGATGCCATTTTCATAGCCAGACACATCATCTTCCGAGCCGGCTACAAACATCATCGGTATTTCAATATCTGCGAGTCCATCCTCATCCCAGAATCCGAAGTTTCTCCCCCATGGTGCAAACGCCACAGCTGTTTTAACCCGAGAATCAATCAGTTCATTGTGACTGGCACTCCCCGCTTTATGTACCGCGAGCTGCCCGTGGGGAGCGCCCCACGGGTAATCTATCGATAGCTGTGTAACGCCCGCACCAGCGGCAATAACTGCACCATAACCCCCCATTGAGTAACCGACAATCGCCGTATTGGAAGTATCGATGAGGCCACTGAAAATTGAGTTTTCATCTGCAGATAAACGCTCCATCTCATTAAGCACGAATAGTTGATCAATAGAACGATTAACCAGGGTTGATCCAAACGCCGCCTGTGTTCGATAGGTGGAGTCTGTATGATCTATCGACGCGACAACGTATCCTTTGGAAGCGACATTCTCTGCCAGGTGTGACAACAGAAAACGATTGCCCGGATACCCGTGGGACACGATCACCAACGGAAACTGACCATCATTTCCAATGGGCGCTGCATCGCGAATTGCCTGACCCTGCAACTGCACTTCAGTAACACCGTCTCTAAGATAAGCCTGCATAGTGGTGCTGCCAGAGGCCGTGTCGTCAGCGGGATACCATACTTCAAGAGTTAGCGGCCTGTCGTATCGGGGTAGTGTTTCCGGAAGCGGTTCTGCGTTATCGAGTTGCAGGATATCGATTTGACCCTGATTGATCACATCAATGGTGGTCACTCCGGTCTTGTAGTCGCCATAGGCCGCCAAATCAGGCGCTCCAGGCAACTGCGTGTCAATACGGTTCTGCGCTGACGCACCCGTGCATATGAGGCTCACTGCCATTACTGCGATTCCGTGTTTCAGTAGTTCACGACTCATGGTTTTCCTCTCTCTGAGTGGTGCAGATAGAAGCGGATTACAGTATCACTTTGGGCTAATTGTTACGACTACAGAAATATTTGTTGGCACACTAAGACTGGCAAATAATCTGGCGGGGCTGTATGGAGGAGGGCGGGGCTGTATGAAATACAATCAACCTGTTTCACATCGTCGTTCCAGGCAAGGGCCTCTAAGTCAATTCGGTTTTGCCTTTTATGCTTTGTAAAGCCCGCCTGACTCCCTGTGATTACTATGCTTGTGATAATGAAAAATAGCCTTTAGGCTTCTCAAACGGTTTACCGAAAAAACTTTCAACTGAAACCTAGCTAGGGAGGCCCGATATGAACCCACGTAAGTCCCTGTACAGTGTTATTGCTACAGCTTTTGCAATAGTGCTCGTCCCCGTTACCTGCGCCTGTGCATCCGATGCCGCAACAGCAGTGGAGCAGTCGGTAAATAAAGCGCAGATCATTGCATTCGGCCAGATCCAGGCGATGTATGGAAAGCCCGCCACCATGGTCGTGTCGGTTGCTGGTGGCGCTGAGGAGACGTTCACTGGTATCTGCGATATTTGGGGCGATGATATTGAGGCGGCCGTATTTTTTGAAGGGGAAAAAGCGTTTATAAATCGACATCAACTCGTTGCTAAAGACGACACCAATGTTGCGTGGAGGGGGCCCTCTGCTGAGGGTTCGATGCTTGGTGCTGCAAATGCCTACGAACTTACACCTGGCGATATGACTTTCTATAGCGACAACTCCGCGCGTGGCGAAGGTACGGCAACTATATTCAATCTTGACGATGGTACTTCCGGTGAGACCGTATCAATGCAGTGGCGAGTAACGTGCGGGTAGCATTAGCAAAGCTACTCGGCAGCTAATACATAAAGCCGTGACAGCGATGTGTCGAGGCTTTATCTGGACACCCATTTAAGTCTGACAAGCAAACTCTAAATGTCTACTGACTCTCAGTCAATCTTAAGAGCCGTATTCAGTTCTCCGTTATGGTGGGTGTCCATTTAAGAATTCGCAGTGTTCATTGAAATTAACTGTAGAAAACTTTAGCGGTTTGGTTCTCAATCACCGTACTGGTTTGTAGCGATTTTTGTTTAGTTGCAAATGAAAAAACCCACGTCCTCCGGACGTGGTCAGAGTACTA
>CAYZVB010000073.1:0-18468 GCA_964481315.1 uncultured Granulosicoccaceae bacterium | reverse complement strand
TGCGGGAAAGTTGCTCGACATCTCCATCTGTGGAAAGCGTGTCGTCCGGTAGTTCAAGGCGCGACTTGGAAGCATAAACAAAAACATTGGCAATACCGCCGTCAATGTCTATTTTTGAGTCTGCTGCGGTCGCACCGCTGTGGTAGGCAAGTGTGGTCAGGTAATCGGTGTGTTCGTTTAAATAAAGTGCCAGTTGTTTGAGTTTTTTTGCGCGGTCGTGAAAAGTCAGTTCGCGCAACAGGTGACCTTGCTGTCTGGCATATTGCAGCATAGAGGCAGTGTTTAGAGTGCTGTTGCCTGCACGTGCAATTTCCTGAGCGGTAACTGCAGAGTGAATTGCCCGCGCGCTGTTGTCGGGTGTTATCCACTGGTCGCGTACGTAGCTACTGACAATGCCTTCGCGTATATCGATACTTTTTTGCATGGGCCGGGTACACAAAGATATTTTTTGTACATCGTCCCCCGCTTGTGAGGCAGCGTGCATAGGGCCGCCGCGCCAGCGCGGAAATCCGTAGCCGTGTATTTTTACCATATCGATATCAAGCGCTCGTTCGGCAATGTTTTCTTCGAGTATGCGTTGACCTTCATTGGCAAGTACTGCAATCAGGCGCTGCTGGATATCGGCTTCTTCAAAGGCTTTTCGTTCAATGCCCTGTTGTTTTGAGTAGGCATTGACGATATCGATAACCTTTGGGTCATGTTGTGGTCTTCTACTGCCTTCTTCGTAGCGGTACCAGCCTGCACCGCTGCGCTGGCCGAAGCGTTCCAGCTCGCACAACTGATCGGCAACGGGGATGTAGCGTTCCTTCGGGTCACGTGTTGGTGCCAGTCGTTTGCGGTTGGCATAGCCGATTTGCAGGCCGGTGAGATCCTGCAGTTCATAAGGACCCATCGGCATACCGTAGTTGCGCATGGCGCTGTCGATTTCTTCAGGTGTGGCGCCGTCTGCCAGCAGATAGTCTGCCTGACGGCGGTAGGCGGCCAGCATGCGATTGCCAATAAAGCCGTCGCATATACCAGCCAGTACACCGGTTTTTTTAAGCTTTTTGGCAAGCGTAAACGCAGTGGCCAGCACTTCTGCACTGGTGTCCGGTGTGCGCACAATCTCAAGCAGCTTCATGACATGCGCGGGTGAGAAGAAGTGCAGTCCAACAATACGTGAAGGGTTGTCAATTGAGTCGGCGATAGCAAGCGGGTTCAAGTACGAGGTATTAGTCGCGATGATTGCTTCACTACTCATGTGTTTGGCCAGTTCTGAAAACACTTCCTGTTTAACGGCAAGGTCTTCAAACACGGCTTCAATGGCAATGTCGCAGTCAGCTGCAATGTTGTAGTTATTGCTGCAGCTGAATGCTGCACGCTTTTGCTGGTAGCCATTGTCGTCGAGCTTGCCGCGCTTAACCGCACCATTAAGCAATTTTTCTACGTTTTGTATGCCGCTTTCAGGGTTGACTTCAATCATGCGAACTTCAAGGCCTGCAAGCAGGCATGACATGGCAATGCCTGATCCCATCAGTCCGCCACCGACAATCGCAATGGTTTTAAAATCTCGTGCAGTGGCGTCTTTTATCGCTTCCGGTTTTGCTACCGAACGCTGTGCAAAAAATGCGTGGCGCAGGGCGACAGACTGATCGCTGTTACGCAGTGCCAGATGTCTTTCACGTTCCATCGGCTGGCCTTCGGTAAAGTCGGTGCGGGTAGCCCATTCGATTGCTTCAAGGTTGTCGAGCGGGGCAGTCGCACCACGCGCGGCTTTGGCTACTTTCTGTTGCTGTTGTTGAAAAAAGTCTGCCGGTACTGAAACGATAGAACGTTTACTGACGGCGACCGGCTGTTGTGCTGCCGACGGGCTTTGCAAAAATGCACTCGCGGCGTCGTCCAGGTTGTTGTCGACAATGGCATCGAGTCCGCCGACTTCCAGTAACTCGGATGCGCTGATCATGCGTCCGCTGCAGCACAGGTCGACCGCCAGTTCCAGGCCCGCGACGTCGGTGCCGAGCAAGCGCGGCAACCGTTGTGTACCACCGGCCCCGGGTACCAGCCCAAGTGTGACCTCCGGTAGCCCGAAGCGTGTGCCGGCGGTGGCAATGCGAAAGTCACAGGCCATGGCAAGCTCAAAGCCGCCACCCAGCACCGTGCCGTGCATGGCTGCGACCCAGGTGACCGGGCTGTCTTCGAGCTGCTGGTACACGTCCGGCAGATGCGGTTCCTGAGGCGGTTTGCCAAATTCAGAGATGTCTCCGCCGGCGACGAAAGTGCGGCCCTCGCAGCGAATAATGCCTTGTGTTCTGCCGTCCGCAGTGGCTGCCTGTATGGCTTCTGCAAGACCGGCGCGAACCGAAAGTGACATGGCGTTTACCGGCGGGTGGTCAATAGTCACGATCGCCAGATTGTCTTTCGTAGTGTAGGAAACAGGGTTCAAGCGCTTCTCCGGTCGTTCAAATCAAGCAAAACAGCGAGATGTCGCTATATGTTACAGAATTTGCATTGGTAATCAATTTCTGTAACATATTCTTTTTTCGAAACTGCCGTGGAGCGACTATGTATTCGCAGGGTTTGATTGGAGCTAAGACTGAAACACAGGAAACGCCTGAATTTCTTGCGGCGTTTCAGGCCCGCATTGATGCCGAGGAAAAAATCGAACCCAACGATCCGATGCCGGCTGCCTATCGCAAAACCCTGATTCGAATGATCAGTCAGCACGCCCATTCGGAGATTGTGGGTATGCTGCCCGAGGGTAACTGGATTACCCGCGCACCAACCCTCAGGCGCAAGGTTGCGCTGCTGGCCAAGGTGCAGGATGAAGGCGGGCACGGGCTGTACCTGTATTCCGCCGCCGAAACGCTGGGTGTTTCGCGTGAGCAGCTGACCGAAGAGTTGCTGACCGGCAAAGCCAAGTACTCATCCATCTTTAACTACCCGACACCGACCTGGGCAGATATTGGCGCGATTGGCTGGCTGGTTGATGGCGCTGCAATTATGAATCAGGTGCCACTGTGCCGGTGCTCTTACGGGCCGTATGCCAGAGCGATGATACGGGTGTGTAAAGAAGAGAGCTTTCACCAGCGGCAGGGCTACGAGTTGATGAGCAGTCTGGCCAACGGTACGGCAGAACAAAAAGACATGGCGCAGGATGCGCTAAACCGCTGGTGGTGGCCTTCACTGATGATGTTTGGGCCTTCCGATACTGACAGTCAACATTCAGATCAATCGATGGCCTGGAAAATAAAACGTTTCACCAACGACGAACTGAGACAGAAGTTTGTCGATGCGACGGTTCCGCAGGCCGAACTGATCGGGCTTACCATGCCGGACGATAAACTGGTGTGGAACAAAGATAAAAACAACGGTGATGGCGGTTATGACTTTGGCGAGATTGACTGGGACGAGTTCTGGCAGGTGGTCAAAGGTCACGGCATGATGAACAAAGACCGCATCAACGCCAGACGTAAAGCGTGGGACGATGGTGCCTGGGTACGTGAAGCCGCCCTCGCACACGCCGAAAAACAAAACAAAGCTAAAGAGGCAGCATGAGCGATCCTCAAATGACACCGTTGTGGGAAGTATTTATTCGCCCGCGTAACGGTTTGAACCACAAGCACGTCGGCAGTTTACATGCGGCCGATGGTGAGCTTGCGCTGCAGGCGGCACGTGATGTTTATACCCGTCGTGAAGAAGGCAATTCTATTTGGGTAGTACGTGCAGAAGATATTCTTGCATCCGATCCCGATAAGCGCGCAGAGAATTTTGATCCCGCAGCAGATAAAATTTATCGCCACCCGAGCTTTTATGATATCCCTGACGAAGTGGGGCACATGTAGCGGTGGATAATCAACACCTGATTGCCGTGGTGCTGCAGATTGCAGACGACCACCTGATTCTTGGCCATCGTTTATCTGAGTGGTGTGGTCACGCACCAATGCTCGAAGAAGACTTATCGATGCCCAACATGGCGCTCGACCTGATTGGTCAGGCCAGACATTTGTATACCTACGCGGCCAGCCTTGAAGGAAAAGGGCGCAGCGAAGACGATCTTGCCTATCTTCGCACTGATCGCGAATACACTAACTGCCTGCTGGTCGAACGCAGTAACACCGATTTTGCCTATACCATGTTAAAACAACTGTATTTTGCAGCATTCATGAAGCCGCTTTGGGAACATGTTTCTGTCGGCAGTGACACAGCATTGAGTGAGGTTGCAGGTAAAGCAGTAAAAGAAATCACCTATCACATTCGCCACAGCGGTGAATGGGTTATTCGACTGGGTGATGGTACCGAAGAAAGTGCCCAGCGCATGCAACATGCGGTTGATACGTTACACCCTTATACCGAAGAGTTGTTCTGGTGCGATGAACATCGCAGTGCATGTATTGATGGTGGTGTGCTACCTGCGAATGAGGCAATACGAACGCAGTGGCAGGCAACTATAAGCAGTGTTTTTGAACAGGCAAAACTTACTCAGCCTGAAGTAAGCTACCCGATACTGGGCGGTCGCGAAGGGAAACACACCGAAGAATTCGGTTATCTTCTGGCAGAGCTGCAATACATGCAACGCGCTTATCCGGGGGCACAGTGGTAAACGCCGATAACACATTGGCCGCTGCAACCAGGGTTGCCGAATCTGTGGCTGACCCTGAGTTGCCTTTCCTTACCGTTCACGATCTGGGAATACTTAGGGATGTCACGCTGGAAGAGGGTGTGGTTGTGGCCAGAGTTGCACCAACCTACAGCGGGTGTCCGGCGGTAAGAGTCATTGAAGAGGCGGTTGAAAAAGCGCTGGTTGATGCCGGTTACCGTGCCAGAGTTGAAAGGGTAATGTCGCCGCCGTGGTCGACAAGCTGGATTACTGATGCCGGTCGTCAGAAACTACTGGAGAACGGCATCGCCCCGCCGCACTCTGAGTCTTCTTCGAATAATGCATTTTTTGCGGTGCGTGAAGTGCAGTGTCCGTTTTGTGAAAGTACTGCAACAGAAAAAATATCCGAGTTCGGTTCGACACCCTGTAAAGCACAGTATCGTTGTAACAGCTGTCGCGAACCATTTGATCACTTTAAATGCCACTAAACGCCTTGTGCGTGCCGGATGACTATGGCAAAGCCTGAATTCCATGAGCTAACGATTGCTGCGGTCAGACCTCTGACCGATGAGTCGGTGGCTGTTAGTTTCAATGTGCCGGCAGAGCTTGCGACAAGCTATAAGTTTGTGCCGGGCCAGTACCTGACACTGCGTACCACGATTGATGGTGAGGATGTCAGGCGTTCTTATTCGATATGTTCTGCCAAAGGTGAAAATCTGGAAGTTGGCATAAAACACTTGCCGGGTGGTTTGTTTTCGACTTATGCGCAATCCCTGAACGCCGGTGACAGTCTGCAGGTAATGACACCGCAGGGAAACTTCAAAGCTGAAATTGGCGGTAGACACCAGTATGTGCTGATTGCTGCAGGCTCAGGTATTACACCGTGTTTATCGATTGCCCGATCGGTCCTTGAGCATGAACCTGAAAGTCTGGTGACGCTGGTGTATGGCAATCGTACCACCTCTTCAATTATGTTCAGGCAGGAACTCAACGACCTTAAAGATGTTCACACCACACGGTTTGTTTGCGTTAACGAGCTTTCGCGTGAACGACAGGACGCCGAATGTCTTAACGGTCGAATCGATGGCGGCAAAATTACAGCGCTTAGTGAACAGAAACTATTGAATCTTTCGCACTGTGATGGGGTTTATATCTGTGGACCTTCTGCCATGGTTGAAGAGGTCAAAGGTGTATTAGGCGACGGCGTTACTGTACACACGGAATTGTTTACCACAGGTAGCGCCTTCGACAATAAAAAAGTCTCTGATACCGTAACTGACACCGACGCTGTGCCGGTTAAAATTATCATTGATGGTGCAGAACGCGAAGTGATGGTCAATCCGCAGGCCGAAACTGTACTGGCTGCAGCGCAGAAAGCAGGGCTTGATCTGCCGTTTTCCTGTGCAGGGGGTATGTGTTGTACCTGTCGCTGCAAAGTTGTTAATGGTCAAACCGCAATGGATATGAACTTCTCGCTGGCAGACTGGGAAGTAGAGGCGGGTTTTACGCTTGCCTGTCAAACCCGGCCGCTCGACAATGCCGTTCTACTGGACTTTGACGAATTCTAAAAAATTTTTTTGGCGTAACGTTTGAACGCTATAGCGGCACGCCGTCGAGGGGTGTGGTTTGATCGAGCACACCTGGAAAAAGGAACGGCCAGATATCATCGGGGTTGCGCATTTTTACCGGCATGCGGCTGGCTAACATTAGCAGATCTTTGTGCGGCGTATATTGCATTAGCTGATCGTGATACTCCTTAACCCGGGTAAACGGTGTATCGAAACGAATAACACCGAGTGTACAGCGGACGGCCGCGGCGAGTGACTGAACCGTTGCTGCGTCTTTGTCGATATCGGGGCTGTGAATGATGACGGAGTGGTTTAGCAAGGTCAGTTGCCTGCACAGCTTTCTGGCGCCGAATTCGTTCATAGGTTCGCTGACGCCTTCTTTACCTGCTGTGCCGATTGGCAAAAAGCTGATGCCTTCCTGAAATTGAATCAGACACTCTTTCACGTGACTTGTACCGGCCACAATATCTGATACACCGGGGCGCTTCTGTGCTTTGAAGTGTTTTGTTAGCTGTCCGTTCGATGCATCAACCAGTATTCTCTGGTTTAACTGTTTTGATTTTAGCTGATCAACCTCTGACAGCCTGAGTTTTGGTGCAAGCCCGCGGGACTCATAGTTTGTATTGACTTTTCTTTCATGCAGGTGCGGTGCCTTTGCCAGGCCAATGCAAATATCGGCGGTGCGTGTGTTGTTGCCGCACGCGGTTAACTGAATAAGCCATTTGTTGCGGAATTCAGTTTGTTGCTGATCGTCGCGATGTCTGGTTCGAGCGCTTTGTGAACCCTGAATTTTTGAGGCGAGCTGAAGAAAATGCTGTTGCTCAAGTTGCAGGAATGCCGGTGGTAACCCAAGTAGTCGATACCAGTTGAGATGGTAGTTTTCAGTTACCGTATAAATACGGTCCGAAAAAATACGTTCGAAATGCTGCCGCCTTTTTACGATGTTCGGGGTGGTTGGCGGTGTTTGTATCGATAGAGTCATTTCAGGTAAAGCTTGTTTCTGGTTTTTGGCAACAAAATACTGTCAGGTGATATCCGCGCGGCAACATTGTACTCTGAGCTTAAACCAATCCTGCGACCGGACCAAGCATGATAAGAAGCGGCGGACAAACACTAGTCGATTGCCTTGTAGCCTCAGGTGTCACCACCACTTTTGGTGTTCCCGGCGAAAGCTACCTGGCAGTGCTCGACGGGCTGTATGAGGTGCGCAGTAAAATCAAATTCGTGCTGTGCAGAAATGAAGGTGGTGCGGCATTTATGGCGGCCGCTTACGGCAAGCTAACCGGGTTACCCGGGATATGTCTGGTAACGCGTGGGCCGGGCGCTACCAACGCGGCAATTGGCGTGCACACCGCCGCGCAGGACAGCGTACCGATGATTTTATTTGTCGGTCAGGTCGCCACTGACATGCAGGGCAGGGAAGCGTTTCAGGAACTTGATTATCGCGCAGTGTTTGGTTCGGTTGCCAAGTGGGTAACGCAGATTGATTGCCCCGACCGCATTCCCGAAGTGGTTGCACGGGCCTGGAAAACTGCCACCAGTGGCAGGCCCGGTCCGGTCGTGATTGCATTGCCGGAAGATGTACTGAGTGCGTCCACCGAAGCGGCAGTTGTGACACCCGTGCCGGTGCAGGAACCAGCTGCAACGGTGCAATCGATGGATAAGGTTAAGCGCATGTTATCTGCGGCTGAAAAACCGTTGCTGTTGTATGGCGGTTGCCGGTGGAGCGATGAAGGGATGGCGTGTCTGCAGCAATTTGCCGAGGCATCGCATGTGCCAGTGTTGTCGGCGTTTCGTTACATTGATCAGTTTGACAATCACTCACCGGTTTACAGTGGTGAGGCCGGTGTGGGCATGTATCCGTACGTTAAAAAGCTGATTAAAGACGCAGACTTAATTGTTGCTGTCGATGTGCGCTTTGGTGAAATGACCACAGCCGGTTATACCCTGCTTGATGTGCCTGCACCGCAGCAGCAACTCATTCATATACACGCATCGGAAGCCGAGCTTGGCAAAATATATCAGCCGCAACTCGCAATTCAGGCGGGCTCGAATAACTTTGCAATGGCGTTGCAACCTGTCGACAAAAAGCAAAGTCGCGAACAATGGTGCAGTGCTGCGCGCCGTGCTTACGAAGATGCGTTAGAAAATGTACCGACACAGGTGTCCCCGGTTGATATGACAGTAGTGTGCAGGCATCTGCGGGAAGTATTGCCGGATAACGCTATTATTACCAATGGCGCTGGCAACTTTACGGTTTGGCCCGGTAAGTTTATTCGTTACGGCAAGGCAGCGCGATTACTTGCACCGCAATCAGGTGCCATGGGTTACGGGCTTCCTGCTGCTATTGCAGCAAAGCTTGAGCACCCCGAGCGTACCGTTGTGTGTTTTGCCGGTGACGGTGATTTTCAAATGAACTGTCAGGAGCTAGCCACAGCATTGCAGTCGCAGGCGCAGCCGATAGTGCTGGTGATTAACAATGGTATCTACGGCACCATTCGCGCGCACCAGGAAAAACACTATCCATCGAGAGTGCTGGGCACCACCATGGAAAGCCCCGACTTTGTAACACTTGCGCGTGCTTACGGGTTTTATGCAGAGCGGGTTGAAAACACCGGTGACTTTGCAGCGGCTTTTGAACGTGCGCTTGCGTCAACAACCGGTGCGCTGCTTGATTTAAATATTGCAGCCGAAGCACTAACGCCTTTTCAAACTATTGAATCAGTTCGAAGCGGTGGTGCTGACGCCGGTTGAATTGTGGTTGACTGGTAGCACGTTCATACCTGTTCCAGTTCGACCAGCGTGCCGCAAAAATCTTTCGGGTGCAGAAAAATAACAGGCTTACCGTGTGCGCCGATTTTCGGTTCACCCAGTATTCTGGCACCCTCGGCTTTGAGCTTTTCAACCGCAGTGTTTATATCGTCTACTTCATAACACACATGGTGAATGCCGCCATCGCTGTTTTTCTCAAGAAAGCGTGCGATAGGGCTGTTGTCGCCGAGTGGTTGTAACAGTTCTATTTTTGTATTCGGCAGTTCAACAAAAACGGTTGTTACACCGTGTTCGGGTAAATCGGTTTCTGCGCTTACTGTGGCACCCAGCGTGTCTCTGTAAGTTGCGGTGGCGGCTTTGATGTCTTTAACAGCAATAGCCACATGATTAAGCTTGCCTAGCATGGCGGGTATTTCCGGTGATGTGGTGCAGCGATAACGCTGCACCGAAAATAGATGTTACTTGTGAGGGTAGCCCAGTGATGCCAGCGCCTCGGTGATCTCATCGAGAATGACCGGGTCATCGATAGTGGCAGGCATTTTATACTCTGTGCCATCGGCAATAGAGCGCATGGTGGCGCGGAGTATTTTGCCGGAGCGCGTTTTTGGCAAACGATTCACTACCACCACATTTTTAAACGCGGCTACCGGGCCGATTTCGTCACGAACACGTTTAATAACTTCGGTGCAGATAGTTTCATCAGGCTTTTTGGTGTTGGCGTTTAAAACCAGCAGGCCTACCGGGAGTTGCCCTTTGAGTTGGTCTGCAGCACCCATGACGGCACATTCGGCAACG
Source organism: uncultured Granulosicoccaceae bacterium (assembly GCA_964481315.1). GTDB lineage: Bacteria > Pseudomonadota > Gammaproteobacteria > Granulosicoccales > Granulosicoccaceae. The sequence continues at coordinate 8,757 of CAYZVB010000073.1, read as the reverse complement.
TCGGGGTGTCCGGCCAGAACTTCTTCCATCGCACCGGTCGACAAGCGGTGTCCGGCAACGTTAATGACATCGTCGGTGCGTGCCATCACATACACGTAACCGTCTTCGTCGATGTATCCCGCGTCACCGGTTTCGTAGTGTCCCGGAAAGGTTTCGAAGTAGGCTGATTCGAATCGCTCCGGCGCGTTCCACAACGTGGTGAATGTTCCGGGAGGCAGCGGGGACTGCGCGACCAGTGCACCGATCTCTCCGGTTTTGCATTCGTTGCCGTCGTTGTCCAGCACTTTCAGGTGATATCCCGGTGCCGGTTTGGTGGGTGAGCCGGGTTTGATTGGCATGAGTTCTATGCCTGCATAGTTGGCACAGATCGATGATCCTGTTTCGGTTTGCCACCAGTGATCGATGACGGGTACGCCGAGGTGTTGCTGCGCCCACGCCAGGGTGTCCGGGTCGCATCGCTCTCCGGCCAGAAACAAAGACTCAAGGCCCGACAAATCGTATTTCTTTAAAAACTCGCCTGACGGATCTTCTTTTTTAATGGCGCGAAATGCAGTGGGCGCGGTAAACAGCACTTTTACTTTGTGTTCGCTAATTACCCGCCAGAATGCGCCCGGGTCAGGAGTGCCTACCGGTTTGCCTTCATACAAAATGGTGGTGTTGCCGTGAAAAAGCGGCGCATAGACGATGTATGAATGGCCAACCACCCAGCCAACGTCTGAAGCAGCCCAGTAAACATCGCCGGGTTCGACGCCGTAGATATTTTTCATGGTCCACTTGAGCGACACAATGCCGCCGGCGGTGTCGCGCACCACGCCTTTGGGCATGCCGGTAGTACCGGACGTATACAGAATGTAGAGCGGATGATTGGCGGGAAGCTCGACACAGTCTGCCGTAGGTGCTGTGGCAAGGGTGTTGTGCCAGTCGTGGTCTCTGCCCTCTACCATGGTGGCGGTTGCCTGAGGCCGCTGTAACACAATGCACGACTCCGGCTTGTGTGTTGCCAGCTCGATGGCTTTGTCGAGCAGCGGTTTGTATTCGACGGTGCGACCCGGCTCAATCCCGCAGGAAGCAGCAAGGATCATTTTCGGGGTGCAGTCGTCGATTCGCACGGCAAGCTCATTGGCGGCAAACCCGCCGAATACCACGGAGTGAATTGCGCCAATGCGGGCGCAGGCCAGCATCGATACCACTGCCTGGGGAATCATCGGCATGTAGATGATGACGCGATCACCGACGCCGACGCCTTTCTCTGCCAGCATACCCGCAACCTGACTGACTTCCTGCAGTAGCTCGCTGTAGGTAATGTGCTGTTTGGTGTCGGTGACCGGGCTGTCGTAGATAATCGCGTTTTGATCGCCGCGCCCTTCGTTGACCTGGTGGTCGAGCGCATTGAAGCAGGCGTTGGTGGTGCCGTCCGGAAACCACTTGTAGAAGGGCGGTTTGCTGTCGTCGACGGCGCTGGTTGGTGCCTTGAACCAGTGGATATCTTTAGAAAGCTCAAGCCAGAACTGGTTACTGTCCTGAATAGAGGATTCGTAAATCGGTGCGTAGCGTGACATTTGGCCTCCTGCAGACCGGCCTGGTAGTGAGAATTGCGACATTGTCTCGCAGATGCGCAAGTGACGGCAACGATTCGGGCTTGTGCCGATCAGGAAATGTGCTAAAAAACGGGGATGGGGATAGGTTCGAAGTCGTTCTAATATGTGAATATTTGTTAAGAAATCGCAGCGGTAATGATGTAACCTCTTGGACCTGCTATAAAAATTGACTTGGTGTTAACGTTAGGTAACAATTCAGCTTGACACAGTATGGTCGGGGACCATCAGGCGTACGTGTGTTGCTGTGTAGGTTACCCGGGTCATTAACAATAAATACGCTCTACCTTAAGGTTGCAGCGGAGTATAAAAACCAGGATCCAGACCAATGGCTAAAGGGCAGTCGTTACAAGAACCCTTCTTAAACACGCTCCGTAAAGAGCGCGTTCCTGTATCCATCTATCTTGTGAATGGCATCAAGCTGCAGGGGCAGATTGAGTCGTTCGACCAGTTTGTGGTGCTTTTGAAGAATACCGTCAGTCAAATGGTGTACAAGCACGCCATTTCGACCATTGTGCCCGCACGGGCGGTTAAAATTACGCCACCGAATCTTGAGGACAACGATTCTGCTGCGAGTTAGAAACAAAAACTCAACCCTCCGGGAAATAACTTACGTTGTTTGATCGCCCGGATATTGGTAATGACTGTGTCGTAGTCAACGTTGAAATCCACGGAGAGGACAAACACCCCGGTGAATTCGAAGAGCTGGTCAGGTCGACCGGTGCGAACATCGTCGACATTGTTGACGTCAAGATTTCAAAACCCCACCCGCGATACTTTTTCGGCGTAGGTAAGGCCGAAGAGATTGCTGCGGCCGTTGCCGGCAGCAAGGCTGATCTGGTGATAGTTGATCATTCGCTGGCACCAAGCCAGGAGCGCAACCTTGAAGGTCTGGTTAAATCGCGTGTGCTCGACCGCTCCGGTCTGATCCTCGATATTTTTGCTCAGCGTGCACAGTCTTTTGAAGGCAAGCTGCAGGTTGAGCTGGCGCAGCTGGCACATTTGGCGACACGACTGGTGAGAGGCTGGACCCACCTGGAACGTCAGAAAGGCGGTATCGGCCTGCGCGGACCGGGGGAAACCCAGCTCGAAACCGATCGACGCCTGATTGGGGCCCGAATCAAACAGATTCAAAAGCGCCTGCAGAAGGTTGATTCGCGCAGAGAGCAGGGGCGTCGCAACCGCAAAAAGAACGAGCTGCCAACAGTATCGCTTGTCGGATATACCAACGCCGGGAAGTCTACGCTGTTTAATCGGCTGACGGAGTCGCGCGTGTATTCCGCGGACCAATTGTTCGCGACACTCGACCCGACCATTCGCAAGCTTGAGCTGGGGGCCGGTGAGCATGCCCTGATTGTCGACACCGTCGGGTTTATCAGCAACCTGCCGCACGAGCTGATCGAGTCATTTAAATCGACTTTGCAGGAAACCCGCGAAGCGACCGTGCTGTTACACGTTATTGATGCGTCAGATCCGGCACGACAGGATCGCCGTCGTCAGGTAGAGGAAGTACTTGGCGATATTGGCGCTGAGGTGCCGCAAATACTGGTATACAACAAAGTCGATATGCTCGACGCCGAACAGCGCGATAACCTGCTTGACGCCATGATGGGTGAAACCAGTATTGCAGTGTCTGCCGAGACCGGAGAGGGGATTGACCAGCTGTTGCAGAAAGTTGCCGAGAATGTGCGGCCTGCGCGCCGGGTTGGCTGGCTGACGCTGCCGGCGCAACATGCGCGTGAACGGGCCATGCTTTATGATCGGGACGCGGTAAAACACGAGCGTATCGGCGAGACCGGTGAATTTATTCTGCAGCTGGAAATCGCAGAACACGACTGGCAACGGTTTATTAAGCACACCGGGCTCGATGCAGAGCTTGTAAATCATCCGGGGTGACGCCATATCAAGCAGTCGGTGTGCAAAGCTGGCACTTTGTTGTTGATAGACCCCGACTCAACACCTAAACTTCGCGGTTTGGTCGAGTTTTGTGTCGGTGTTACGTGCCGTGCCTTACAACTGATGATCAACCAGCCCTGAATTATCGATCAGGGTGTCTTTACCTACACATTACTGGAGTCGGCATGGCTTGGAACGAACCTGGGGGCAACAATAACGACCCTTGGGGCAATAAGAAAAACGATGGCGGCCCGCCTGACCTCGATGAGGTATTTCGCAATCTGCAGAAAAAGCTCGAAGGGCTTTTCGGCAGCAAGCGTCCGGGTGGCGGCAGCGGCTCCGGAGGCGGTGGTGGCGGTATGGGCCTGCCGGGCAAGCTCGGTTCCATCGGTATTCTGGCGTTGCTGGCCATTGGTGCCATCCTGTGGATACTCAGCGGCATTTACATTATCCAACCGGCGGAACGCGGTGTTGTTCAGCAATTTGGTCGCTACGTTAAAACCACACTGCCCGGTCCGCACTGGCGGATTCCGTGGCCGGTGCAGAAGCACCAGCGCGTCAACGTCGATCAGAACCGCTCTGTTGAATTGAAGTCGCAGGAAATCCTCACCAAAGACGAAAACATCGTCGAGATTGATCTTTCAGTGCAATACAACATCAACGACGCAGCGAGCTACCTCTTCAGCGTGGTTGAGCCCGACAGCACGCTTCGTCAGGCGGCAGAAAGTGCACTGCGAGAAACGGTTGGTCAAACATTGATGGATTCCGTAATCACTGAAGGGCGCGGGATAATCCAGACCGACACCATCGATAAGATTCAGGAAATACTCGATGGCTATGAAATTGGCATTCAGGTAACTGCAGTTAACCTGCAGAGAGCACAGCCACCGGAGGCGGTACAGGCTGCGTTTTCCGACGCGATCAAGGCCCGGGAAGATCAGGAACGATTTATCAACGAATCAGAAGCGTATAAAAACGGTTTGCTTCCGCAGGCTCGCGGTGACGGCGTTATAGCGCTTGAAGAAGCCCGCGCGTATGCTGCACAGACGGTTAGTGCGGCGAAAGGTGAGGCGGCTCGCTTTGAGGCATTGCTTGAGGAATACACCAAAGCCCCTGAGGTCACGAAAACACGCCTCTATATAGAGTCTTTGGAGTCTGTACTATCCAACAGCAGCAAAGTGATGGTCGATAGTGACGGAGGTAACAATCTGATGTATCTGCCGGTGGACCAGCTAATGCGTTCCGGTGCCGGCGGTATGGCGCCCGATCAGGCGACACAGCAACTCATTAACGCAAGACCGGATTTTAACGACCCTGACTCTGGCAGCAGTTTGAATATTCCGGCGACTGTTTCCGGCAATCGTTCCAGATCCAGAGAGGCAAGATAATGTTTAGATTTGGTTTGATCGCACTTGGGCTTTTGGCCTTTATTATCGCTATTAACAGCACTGCCGCTCCGTTTTTTGTGGTTGACGAAAGGGAACGGGCCATCAAGCTGTTTCTCGGGGAAATTGAAGAACAGGAATTTGAGCCGGGGCTCCACTGGAAGTGGCCTTTCGTTAATACAGTACACAAGTTCAACAACCGGATTATGAACATCGATTCGGTGCCCGAACGTGTACTCACCAGCGAAAAGAAAAACGTCATCGTGTCTTCGTACGTGAAGTGGCGAATTCAGAGCCCTCAGAACTTCTTTAAAGCGACCGGTGGAGACAATCTGCGTGCAGAGCGCCTGTTGTCGCAGTTCATTAACAAAGGCATTAAAGACGCCATCGGTAAACGCACCATGCAGGATGTTATTTCCGGTGAGCGACTTGCTGTCATGCAGGAAGTCACCGCTGCCACCAACGTGCAGGCCGAGCCCCTCGGAGTGGAAATTGTCGACGTCCGAGTCAACAAGGTTGAGCTACCGGAAGATGTCAGTGATTCGGTATATCGCCGTATGGAACAGGAGCGCGCCACTGTTGCGAGAGATGTGCGTTCCAAAGGCCAGGAGATAGCGAAGGGTATTGTCGCAGACGCAGAACGCCAGAGAGCGGTAATTCTTGCGGACGCCTATGAGGAATCACAAAGGATACGTGGTGCTGCAGACGCCGAGGCGGCGAACATTTACGCGCAGGCGTATGGAAAAGACCCGGAGTTTTACTCCATGTACCGCAGTCTTAACGCATACAAAACGACGTTTAGCGGAAAGAACGATGTCTTGCTAATTGAACCTGATTCGGAGTTTTTCAAGTATTTCAATGGCGTGGACGCCAACTAGCAGGCACCGGGCAGGTGTGACGTGCCGGCATAATGAAACGGGACGGGGCATGAGTTCCCGTCCGCACACAACGTGAGTATTATGAGTACTATATGCTCACAGGAACATGACGCCAATGGCTGGTGAAATTCTTACAGCAGTGGCTTTGGTAATAGTGATCGAAGGCCTACTGCCGGCGATTAGTCCAAGTGCCTACAAACGTGCTGTTGCTCAACTCGCCGCAATGCCACCGCGTACCATTCGTATTACCGGTCTGGTGCTGATGGCGGCCGGTGCACTTCTACTGCAATTCGTACACTGATTTCGATTGAAAACGCCGCATAACAACCACTGGCAGTTGCCTGATGGTATGGATGAGATGATGCCTGCGCAGGCCGTGGTGCTTGAGCAACTGCGACGGCGCATCTACGACCTGCACTTACGATGGGGTTATCAGCCGGTACATCCACCATTTGTGGAATATCTGGAATCATTGCTGTCGAGCGCCGGTCAGGACTTTGATCGTCACACATTTAAAGTGGTCGATCCGCTGAGCGGTCGCATGATGGGGCTGCGTGCCGATATGACACCGCAGGTCGCACGCATTGATGCGCACACACTTGGCGGTACCGGCGTGTCGCGATTGTTTTATATGGGTACTGTAATACGTGCCTATGGTGACGGTACAGACGGCAATCGCAGTCCGTTGCAAATGGGGGCCGAGTTATTTGGCCACAGCGGCATCGAAAGTGATGTTGAAGTGATTAGTCTGATGCTCGCAACTCTCGAGTGTGTTGGCGTACGCGATGTGCATCTCGATCTTGGGCATGCTGAAATATTCAAATGTCTAATCGACAACCTGCAGCTCACCGGATCTGATCACAACGCGTTATTTGATTTACTGCAACACAAAGCTGAATCGGATCTGATGCAATTGTCGTCATCGCTGGGTATAAACGAAGCGGACGGTAAAGTGTTGTGTGCGTTGTGTTCACTTAACGGTGACCACCGTGTGCTTGAAAGCGCTGAAAAACTGCTGGCGCGTTATGGTGATAAAATGGTCGCGGCAATTGATGCGCTGCGGCAGACCGGCAGTATGCTGGCGCGGTCGCAACCCGACATCACAGTACACTACGATCTGGCTGAAGTGCGCGGCTACCAATACCACAACGGCGTTGTGTTTGCGGCTTATGTGGCGCAGCGCGGCAGCGAAATTGCCCGTGGCGGGCGCTACGATGGTATTGGCGAGACCTTCGGCAGCAGTCGAGCTGCAACCGGTTATAGCACCGACCTGAAAACGCTAATGAACCTGTGTCCACCAACACAACAGACGGCAGCGGGCAGTGCGATCATAGCGCCGTTCAGTGGGTCGTCAGATGAATCCTCTGCTTTGTTGCAAAGCAAAATTGCCGAGTTACGCGAATCCGGTGAGGTTGTTGTGACGGCACTTGAAGGTGAGTCATCGACAGGCGATACCACAACAATGTGCAACAGAACGCTAATTGAAAAAGATGGCAGATGGCTGCTGGAGAATCTTGAGTGAGTAATAACGTCGTTGTACTCGGCACACAATGGGGTGATGAAGGTAAAGGCAAGATTGTCGACCTTCTGGGTGAACATGTTTCCGTTGTGGTGCGTTACCAGGGCGGACATAACGCCGGTCATACACTGGTTATTGATGGTCGCAAAACGGTACTGCATCTTATTCCTTCTGGCATTATGCATGAAGGTGTCGAGTGTGTGATTGGTAATGGTGTTGTGCTTTCACCCGAAGCGCTGCTGAAAGAGATGGCCGAGCTTGAAAAGTCCGGCGTACCTGCTCAGAGAAAAATTAAAATTTCTGACGCCTGCACCCTTATTCTGCCGTATCACGTAGCGCTTGATCAGGCGCGTGAAAAAGCCGCTAATAAAAATGCAATCGGCACAACCGGCCGTGGCATCGGGCCTGCCTATGAAGATAAAGTCGCCCGGCGTGCGGTTCGGGTCAGTGACCTGTTCGATGCCGGGCTGCTCAGACAGCGGATTGATTCGGCGCTTGAGCTGCACAACTTTGTGCTAAAGGGCATGTATGGCGTTGATGAAATCGATGCACAAAAAGTGTTCGACGACTGCATGGCATTTGCCGACCGCATAGCACCGATGGTTGTCGACTGCGCCGGGTATCTGGCTGAAGCCGGTGAGCGCGGTGCCAACATGCTGCTGGAAGGTGCGCAGGGTACATTGCTTGATGTCGACCACGGTACTTATCCGTTTGTGACTTCTTCCAACACCACAGCCGGTTCTGCGGCATGTGGTTGTGGGATCGGGCCGCGATCAATTGATTACGTGCTCGGTATTACCAAAGCCTACACCACACGGGTTGGTGCCGGTCCTTTTCCAACCGAACTCGACGATGCCAGCGGTCAGCATCTTGGTGAGCGCGGTCACGAATTCGGGGCGACCACCGGACGTGCCAGACGCTGCGGCTGGTTTGATGCGCTTGCGGTAAAGCGCGCCTGCGAACTCAACAGTGTCAGTGGCTTGTGTATTACCAAGCTCGATGTGCTCGACGGACTCGACGAGCTGAAAATATCGGTGGGCTATGAGATAGACGGCAAGCGGGTAACGCATATGCCATCGGGTGCTGCGCAGCTGGCACGCTGCACACCAGTTTACGAAAGCCACCCCGGCTGGACTGATGCCACCGAAGGTGTGCTTTCATGGGAAGAGTTGCCGGAGAACGCCCGCAAGTACCTCGACAGACTGTCTGAACTGACCGGAACGCCAATTTCCATTGTGTCGACCGGCCCCGACCGTCGCGAGACAATTGTATTGAGTAACCCGTTCGGTTGAAGCCTGCTCTGATTGCGTCGGTGATGTTACCGGCGCGAGCGTATAGTTCAGGCGCTCAAACAGGAGTGCACAGGAAGAGAGAGGGTTCGAAGGAGTGAACAGAAGTAAATAGTACGGCCCGGGAGGGCCTGTAATATAGTGGTGCCGAGAAGAGGACTTGAACCTCCACGGGGTTACCCCCACTAGCACCTG
>CAYZVB010000072.1:13319-18515 GCA_964481315.1 uncultured Granulosicoccaceae bacterium | reverse complement strand
GTTACTTTTGCGCTTTTCAAAAGTGACTCGTACTGCCATGGATGGCATCGAAAAAAGGCATGGATGCCACGCCCCACACGGCTGAGCGCAGCGAACGACCCAATGGCTAAGCGCAGCGAATGATCACACGGCTAAGCGCAGCAAACAACAAGCCTAAGCCCAGCAAACCAACCTACTCATCCAACTCACTATACAACCTCTCCTTCTCAACCCGCGGGTAAAGAACCACCTCAACACGACGATTCATCTGGCGACCTGCCTTCGTTGCATTGTCGGCAATGGGTGAGTATTCGCTGTAGCCGGCTGCGGAAATATTGGTTGGATCAATATTCGATTCGTGCTGCATGAAACGTACAGCGGCGGCGGCACGGGCGACTGATAATTCCCAGTTACTGAAAAATTTCGGTTTGAGTTTCTGGCCGATTTTCTTGGAGTCAGTGTGGCCGGCCACAACAATGCGCCGGTCTTCAAATTTGGTGATGATGTCAGTGAGTTTCTTTAGGTTCTCGCGACCTTCTTTCGTAAGTTCGGCACTACCGGTGGCAAAGAAGTCAGCGCTACCCAGTCGTAATGGTATAGAGCTATCCTCCCGTGCTTTTTGTACCGTGATAAAGTTAAGCTCTGCTGCGGCCAGTTCATCTTCAAGCTTTTGTCTGAGTGCTTCAGAATCTGCTGCCAATCGGTCTCGCTCGTTGTCGATTTGCTCGTTTTCCTGCATCAGTGCGTTCAGACGGCTGTTGGTTGACTCAAGTTCCTGTTGAGATGCCTGAAGCGCCTGCTGTAATTGATTGATCTGATCAGTGCTGCTTTGTTGATGGCTGGCCAGCCTGGCACCGACGGCATCAGCGTCTTTTTGCAGTTTATTCAGTTGGCTTTTAAGCGCGCTGATCATCTCTGCCTGTTTGCGATTTTCTGCTGTCAGGCTGTTCTTGTCTTTGAGCAGATTGTCGGTTTTTGCGTTGATTGACTGTATATTTGCACTGAGATTGTCTCGCTCTTTGGCAAGTTCCATTGCACGGTTTGACAGCTTTATCTTATCCGCGGCAAGGCTTTTCTTTTCTTTTGTCAGTGCATCGAGAGCCGCCTGTAGCGAGTCGCGCTCTGCCCGCAGGCCGTTAACGTTCTCAGCAAGTGAGTCGCGCTCAATCGACAGACTGTCGCGTTCCGCTGCCAGTTCATCTCGAACAACAGCCAGTGTCTCCAATTGCCTCGCTTGTGCTTCACGTTGCTCGGCGAGAGATTGCCTTTCTTTGTTGAGTGCAAGTTTGTCTGCAGTTAGTGCGTTTCTTTCATCCAGCAGTGATTTGTTACGCGCATTTAACGCTGCCAATTCATCCTGCAGAGAGCTGTTGCTGTTGTTTAGTCCCTGTACGTCACCGATGAGTTGTTGCTTCTGTGAAGCAATTTCGTCGCGTTTTTGATTGTTGCGCAGCAGTGCTGCGTTAAGTCGACCTATGTCTTTTTGACTGTTATCAAACTCACGTTGCAGTGCCAGTTGATCTGCAGTGGCGCTGGTAATCTGATTTTTAAGGGCGTTTATTTCTTTATTCAGACCTGCGATAGTATCTGTCTGCCTGGCTTGGTCACTTTGATATTGATCTTTAAGGTTATCGTAGTCTGTCTCTCGCATGGCAAGTGCAGACTCGAGCTCATCTATATTTGATTGCAACGCCGCGTTTTTATTGGTTGCGTTGTCGCGATCTCTCGCCAGCTTTGCTATCTGTTCCTGCAGTTCGTTAACCTGCCTGGTGGCATCTGCGAGTTGTCCGGAGGAACGCATCAGGTCAGCTTCTTTGTCGTTGATTTTTTGTCGCAGATCTACAAAGTCGCTGTTAGCTGCCTGAATTTCAGTAACCCGTGAGTCGAGCTCACCCTGCAGGTGCGCGAGTTGCTCGTTCAGACCCTCAGTGGTCGCCTGTAGCGCTGTTTTCTCAGTGGACAAGGCATTATGCGCGGCTTGCAGATCTGCAAGTCGCTGTTGTGCTGCCGTTAGTCTGTCTTTTTCATCGTGTAGTTGCTGTTGCGCATTTGCAAGCTGGTTACGCGTGTCACTGTGTGCATCACGTTCTGTGGCGAGTGATTGATCGGCAACGTTCTGAAGTCTGTTTATTTCACCAACCAGACTGTTTTTCTCTGCAGAAAGATTGTCACTAGCCTGGCTGGCATTGATCAGTGCTGCGTTTAATGAATCAATTTCTTCGCGAGCTCTCTGCTGGTCGGTATTGACTCTGGCAAGTTGTTGTTCGAGCTGAGCAATGCCGGCGTGTTTTGACTGAAGGTCTGCACGCAGGTTTTTCAGGTCATTCTCGAGTGAAGCGATAATGCCTTCCTGTTTCTTTGCCAGGCCATTTAGCGTTGCAATGTTTTCACGATCGGTAGCGTTTTTATCACGCAACCCGTTTAGCTGGCGTATGAGATCGTCCCGCTCTGACAACAGCAACCGGTGTTTGTTGTCAGCTTCGTCGCGCTCTGTGTTGAGGTTTGCCAGCTGTTGCTTAAGCTGTTCAATAATGCGTTTGTTCTTGAGGTTACTTGCCTCAATATTATGCCGTGCACGGATCATTTCCTTGATGCGTTGCGACATGGCATCAATGACCCGTGAGTCCGCATCGATTTTTTCCTGAGCACGCGCCAGTAATTCTGAATCATCGACGTAGTTTGCGGTTTCGACCGTAATTTGGGTCGAACTGGTTAGCGTGCCTGACAACTCGCCGGTGTTGTCGGCGGTGTATCCGGCAGATGCAAACGCAGTAACGACGGCAAAGGCCAGCGGTTTTAAGCGCGATAACTTTCGCTGCTCTGAACATTGGTTAACGTTGCGGGTGACTAACAAAGGTGTACTGCAGCGTTTCATGACGATACTCTGACGTTGTGATTACTGTCGTCATGCAATTGCCATGCGTTTTTCACTCACCTCCTTGTTTTTTATGTCGATTTATCAGGAATTTACAATTTCAGGTTAAAAATATGCTGTTAACGCCGAAAAAGTGTGATTTGGATCACATAGCCGCTGGTGATTTATTCAACGTCAGGTATTAATCGGGTTGAATCGCACCGGAGAGTTATTGGTAGTCCGGAGCAAAGTATTCACCACGGAAGACGGATCCGAGGTTTGGCAGGTTTTTATCTATCTCGCTGTGTCGCGGCGTTGTAGCCCGGGAGTACTTTCTGTCTTTAAGCAGCCACGCGAATGAATCTATGCGATTCCTGCGTTGAGTGTATGCCTGATATTGCTGCTGTGCTGTTGTGTCTCTGCCTCAGAAGCTTGCACGCAGGTGGTCGGCCGCCGCCATTACGGCATCGGAGGCATTGCTGGTAATGTCCATTGCGAGGGCATAGTGTCGAAGTGCCGGTAAGCCCTGCTGTTTACCCAGTTGAACTATTCCGTCATGGCAGCTTGACCGTGGCATTGGAGCGACCGCAAGGTCTGCTGTCAGTGCAGCTCTTTGTGCCGAAATGTGTGCACTCATAAACGCGATACGAAAGTTGCGTTTTCTTTTTTGCAGGCTGTCTACCGCGGCTGTACGCCATGCGCAGTCTTCTTCCCACACTGATATTGGCAGCGGGTTTTGTTCCCATGCCACACCGTTTCGTGCACCGGCCCAGACCAGAGGTTCCTTCAATAAAACCTCTGCACCTTCCTTTTTCGCTGCTTCCGGGTGTGTGGTGTAGAGGCACAAATCAAGATGTCCGGTTTTGGTTTTTTCGCGGAGCCTTGACGATGTGTCGACCAGCACATCGACAGTGACACAACAGTGTGTGGCAGAGAATCGTTGCAGCATCGAAGGTAGCCAGCGTTCAGCAACATCGTCCGGTGCGCCAAGTTTGACGATGCCTTCGATGTCAGGCGTGCGAAACTGAGCCACTATTTCGCGGTTAAGGGCCAGTAGTCGACGACCGTGTTCCAGAAGCCTCTCACCGTCCGGCGTGGGTGATACGGTACGTGAGTCGCGGGTGAACAGCGGCTTGCCGACAAGCGTTTCGAGCTTTTTTACCTGCATCGAAACCGCTGACGGTGTGCGGTGAACGGCGTCGGCTGCAGCTGAAAAATTTCCTGTGTCTGCAATTGCCACCAGCGTCTTCAAAAGATCAAGCTCCAGCAGCGGTGTTTGGGATGAGGGTGTGGCTGTCATGGATTTTCATCTATCAGAAAAAATGAAAGATAGCATCAAAACTATTCGTTTGTCTGTAAGCATGTGCGGACCGATACTCTGATCGTGTCCACAGCAAACGAAAGAGAATCCAATGATTAACTGTTGTGCTCAGGCAGATATTTACGAACCCGGACCGGGTTCATCACAGGCCCGCGGCCGGGCGCGCGTGTTTTTGCAGAAGTGGTATATGCCGGTTCGGCGGTTTTGGCAGGAAAGGCAGCGGCTGCGTGCGTCGCGGCGTGCTATTCGTCAGCTCAAAAAGCTTGATGATGCGGCATTGCGGGATATTGGAATCCGCCGTGGTGATGTGGCACGGGTAAGCAGATTGCCGAATTCAGCTGATGCTACAGCGGAGTTGGAATTACTCGCCCGTGGTCATCGCAGGTCTCGGTCTACACGCTAGAGTGAGGTTCTGTGCTGCGCGCCTTCCGCCTGGTTACTCACCCGGGCGGGAGTACCGGCGTGCGCCTTTACCGGTGTGGAGGCGCTACTTTTCTTCTTCTTCCTCGCCGCCGACGATAACCTGTTCGAGTGACAGGTCAGTCAGGTTGCGGATGGTCCGCCAGATATAATAAAAGATAGCCAGCATCATGATGATTGAGGGGATCGCAATTACCGGATAGGAAAGCAACGTCATGCGACCAAGCTCGTTGTTAAATGCTTCGGTGCCGCTGTCGCTGGTGACTATCAGTTTGGCGAGTACATAGTTGGCTACTGCAGAAAAGAAAAACGTGCCGGCAAAGAACATGTTAGCGCGGTCCAGTCGTTTAAGAAACTGTTGTTGATTGCCGCGTTCTACCAGGGCCTGATCTACGCGATCAACCTGCATAATACTCGGGTTGTAGAGCATTTTCCGGATCAGCGGAAAGCCGAAGAAATTGGCCACCAGAACACCAACACCAATGCAAAAAGGTATTGCTGCTTCTTTGACTGCAAGCCACTGCGGGTCGAGCTTGAGCAGGCCTATGCTGCCGGTTAGCAGCACACTGACCACACCCAGTATTGCGACGTAATTCCTGACGCCGTTTTTCATCAGGTCGTA
>CAYZVB010000072.1:10620-13309 GCA_964481315.1 uncultured Granulosicoccaceae bacterium | reverse complement strand
CGTACAGACCCCAGATGACCGGAAACGACAGGGCGAGCATCAGTGCGCCTGTCGGGCCGAGTTGGTCCTCGCCGCTGAACTTCATCAGGATGACCGATGGCAGAACAATACTGATGATTAAATCTGCAAAAGGGCTTTGCTTTTTCTTTTGCGGTTCAGGATGCTGTGGTGCAGTGTCTGTCATTATCGGAGGGGGACGCCGGGGGGATTTCCGTCATTCAATATAAAGAAGGCGCAGAGTGTGATCAATACGCCTGCCGTTTTATTTGCCGGCCGGTAAACGGCAGGTGTCGTTTTCCTTTGCCGTTAGCTGGTGTTATGGACGTTTCGAACTCACCGGGCACTGTTCGGTTTTCGAATACGACTGCTGAGTGCCTGCATCTGTTCTTTAGAGAAAAAAAACGCAGAATTGGTTTGAGAGTTTGCGATAGCGCGCCGTGCGATTGCCGCAACACAAACAATACCGATCGCAATACAACTAACTGCCAGCATTTCGGGGACTCCGGTGGTTTGAACACACGCTTATCGGCATGCCAGGGGTTAGGTTAACCGGGCGAAGACATCCGCCGCCGGGCATTGTCACTCAACTTGCACCTGTTTTAAGTGGACAGCCTGTCTGCAGGCCGGTTTGCGGATTGAAAATGACAAATGTCAATTTCTGTAAGTCATTGAATTCGGACGCCACGCTTGTGTCATGCCGCGTATTTCCTGCGCGGCCCGGTGAGCCGATGTTATGTCGAGCAAACGCTCACGTAGGTCGGCGGCTAAGAATGTATTCCCGCAGCCCGACGTACAATCCGCTTCCGACAACAATCCCCGCGCCGACAACTTCGTGCAACGATAGTATCTCACCAAAGAACAGGTACCCGAATACAATGGCCCACACCAGTATGAAGTAGTTAAATGGCTGCAGAACGACTGCACTGGTTACCTCGAGTGCCTTGATTAACATCATGTGTGAGGTGACCGAAGTGAAGCATATGCCGGCAAGTAGCAGGCTAGTGTGCATATCCGGTGTTTGCCAGCGACCTGCAACTGCTATTAGTGAAGCTGCAAACCCCACAACGCCAAAGTACACCAGAGAAGTTGCGAACGAATCTGACTTTGAAACGCGGCGGGTCAGAATATTATAAAACGAGTACATCACTACACAGATAAGTGCCAGTATCGCAGCGGGATTAAATACACCTGACCCGGGCTGTATAATAATTAACGTACCAACAAACCCCAACAGCACTGCCAGCCACCTGCGCCAGCCGACGTGCTCACCAAGCATTGGCACCGACAAGGCCGTCACCACCAGCGTAAAGCACGAGAATATGGCGTGTATTTCTGCAATGCCCAGAAACTGAACCGCGTAGGCAAACAGGCCGATCTCGGTACACATGATCAGGCAGCGAATTATCTGCGTTTTTGGAACGGATGATTTGAATGCCTCGCCAAGGCCTGTTTTACCGCCGGCATAGATCAGGGCAAAAAGTGCAAACGCACCAAAGCGCACAACCAGTATTTGCGCCACAGACACCTGTGATGTCAGTTGCTTGGTAATCACGTCCTGCAGCGCAAAAAATACGGTGGCCACCAGCAGCAATCCGATGCCTGCCAAAGGCTGGTTGAGAGAAGTACCGCGGGCGCTGGCCTGACTCTGGTGCTCTGAAAATCGGTTAGATCCCGAAGAGTGGGTCATTGGAGGGTTCTGTTGAGCGGTGTTAAACCGACAATACGGGAAAATGCTGTGGTTCCATTGGAACCGGTACCGTTCAGGAAGATAGCGGACTCGCTGTTGTTTGAACAGTGCTGAGTGCGACTCACATAGTGGCGGGATCTCTGGCTAAGGCCCGGTTTACTTTCATAGCGCTATCCACAGGTGAAAGCTCGGGTCACTATATTGATAAAGTGAGGTGAGTGAATAACTCACAGCCATTGGTTTAGTGATATCGGTGAGATATATGGCAGTGAACTATTGGCAGTGCGTTATATGGCTTCTCCTTTTTCGAGAAGGTCTTCAATTAAACGACGATTAATGCCCGCAGAATCACCGCCCTGAAAGTTTAGCCCGCCACCTGAATAGACTGTTCCATAGGTTAAGGCAAGATTCACTACCTGTCCCAGGCCTGATATCAGCTGGTTTTTCTGCAGCGGCGATAACGGGTGTATATAAACGCTCCACAGCATGCCCCGGGCTATCGCATAACGTGCATCCAGTGCTGAATCGAAATTTGCCTGCATCATACGAGTCATTTCTGACGATGATATTTCTTCATATGGTCTTATCGGTGTCATCACGCGCATGCGGTCGTTAACAGCATCGGTAATCACAAACACCTGCACCTCTTCGACCGTTAGCAGAAATCGGGAGCCGTCTGACTGGGTATCAGGGTCGAGCGCGTGCAGTATTTCATCTATTCGTTCGACAGACATGGGGGCTGCCGGCGCCGCAGCAGGGGAGTTATTTTGCTGTGCGATAACTGAAAAAGAACTGCAAAGCATGACCAGTAGTGCGATGGTCCGGTAAATCATAGTGTAATTTCCCGCCGGTATATCTGGTGAAATGACGACGTGCCGGAGCAGTCAAATGTGGTCTGACACATTATCCGGTACGGACGATGGTAACTGCCTGTAATTGTCTCCAGCAATTGTTGGGTGCATTGGTTGCTGTACCCGGAACAGGTTGTAGATACGCCGAAAA
>CAYZVB010000072.1:0-10610 GCA_964481315.1 uncultured Granulosicoccaceae bacterium | reverse complement strand
GGGCTGGAATGCAGAGCACCACCCGCCTGCAGGTACAACACCACCGTTAAATATAATGCAGCTTCCACTGTCACCTTCACCGGCAGAATAAAAATTGCAACCGGCGCACATCATTCCGTCTTTATCGGATGCCGTCATGAACTGTAAGCCTTTGGCTGTTGGTGACTCCGGGTCAACCATATCTGCACTCAGTGCAGCTTGGTTCAGCGTTAGAGACGCCACGGGAGTCGCGATGGTGATGCCAATGATTTTGTTGAATTGTCTTCTTTTCATTGCAAATTCCTCTGCCTGCCGGACTCGCTGGGTTCTGTTACCTTCTTTGTAGATTATCTGCCGGTGTGTTAGTTCAATCATCCGGGTGAGTACGGCGGACCACAAAAAAGCCCCGCATGGCGGGGCTTTCGAATACTACTAGTGCGGGTTTGGATTTATCTTTGGTTAAGAATAATCTCGACGCGACGATTTTGCTGTCTTCCCTCAGCGGTGTCATTGGAAGCAATCGGGTTGCTTGCACCATAACCTGCGGCAGCCAGACGTTGTGTAGAGAACCCCTGCTGGCGAAGAAACTCCATGGTAGACACAGCGCGAGCAAAAGACAGTGCTTCGTTGCTGCTGTACGTATTGTTGCCGCCGACCGGTACATTGTCGGTATGTCCGACGATAGTAAGATTTGCGTCAGTAACGGACAGTTCCTGAGCAATAGCAGAGAGAAGCTGGTTACCACCGCTGCTTAGCACTGCGCTGCCAGTGTTAAACAGGCCGTTGTTTCCAACCTGGATTTTCACGCTGTTGTCTGCCTGTGGCTCGACCGTCGTGCCCTGCATGCCACCAATTGCAGCGCTTAGTGACGATGTTACACCCGGTGCCCAGTCAGACTGACCGCCGGCCGCCTGCAGCGTCTTCAGTTGCTGTGCACGTTCTTTGGAGTAGGAAATAGCGTTTGCGAGTCTTTTGCCAAGCGCTTTCCTGCTCGTTTGCTCTGAGTTCAGCTGTTGTTGCAGTGACTTGATTTGTTCTGCCCGCTGCTTTGAAAAGGAAATAGCGTTATTGAGTCTGGTGTTAAGGGCCTTGCTGGTGCCGGCTCCGGATTCTGCTTTTGCCTGCAGTGTATCGATTTGTGCTGCCCTTTGTTTGGAAAAGGCGATGGCATTGCTGAGTCTTTTGCTTAGTGCTTTGCTTTTGGTAGCTTCAGAATTTGCCTTTGCCTGTAGCATATCGATTTTCGCTGCTCTTTGTTTTGAGAAAGCAATGGCATTGTTCAATCGGCTGTTCAGTTCCATTCGACTGTTGTCCGCCGAACTCACTTTGGTTTGTAGTGCTTCAATTTGCATTGCTCTTTCTTTTGAATAAGCAATGGCGTTATTAAGCCTTTTGGCAAGCACAGCCTTTTCATTTTGCAAAGCGGCAATTTTGGCGGCAGGGTCTTGATGGGCGCCGGCGTATGTGATGCCGGATGCACTGAGGAGTGCAACAGAGAGTGCAGTAATGGCGAACTTTGTCATTTGGAATCTCGTGTACTGGTGAAAGGTATTCAAAGTTTGACTGTTTGCTGAGAGACGGGCTGTAGCAAGCGCTACAACGAATTAATGTAATTATAGCGGGATTGAACACGACGTAACGAATTTTAGTACCGTTGTTACAACGTTATCGATCGCGTTCCCGGTCACCAACCACCGGGAGTAATGCAATTTTTAGTTCACATTAGGCGGGCGTTGTCAACCGCACTGACCTGGCGGGCAGTGATTTTCACATTTGCCCGGCAGGACAAGCGTGGGGAATGCCGGCGGGAGTCTGGCTGCTCCCGCTGCGGTTTGTGGCTATATTCAATTGTCCATTAGCTTTTCGAGCAGGCCCGACTTATCAGCAACGAATAGATCATCGCTGCCGCCGATATGCACGTGGCCGATAAATACCTGAGGTACGGTTTCTCTGGCCGATCTTGATTTCATTTCTATCTCGCGGCGCGGATCATTGGTGACATCAATTTCGTTGTAGTCAATACCTCGTCGTTTCAGCAGGTTTGTTGCACGGCCGCTGTAGGGGCACCAGGGTTTTGTATACACATCTACTTTTGTCATTGTTCTCTCTCGTGTAGTTAATCTGTCTGTTTAATCGCTTCAATGTTTGGGACTAGCGTGGTTTGCTATCGTTCCACTGCCGGTGCCGTCAGGTGTGAGGTTTTAGAAAATCAGGACTGTGGTGTTAGAAATTTCTTAGAATCAGCGCGAAAGCGCCTGGGAGACCAGTCCCGCCAGAGGCTGGAGTGCCTGATGAAGGGCCGAACGGGCAGGTGTCGTGAGGTGGCCGTAGTTGCGAGTTCGATGGGGGGGGGCGCGTTGCAAAATGTAGCGGAAGGTGTAACGGTTTGCCCGGGCCTTCGAATTCAACCCGGCGCAACTTCATTCGCCACATAGTGTGACTTTATACTGTATGGAATATATACTGTATATATGAACACTATAGAAAAGCTTGCCATACTGGCAGATGCTGCCAAGTACGATGCATCGTGCGCATCCAGCGGTTCCTCGGCCCGTAACTCGTTGTCGGGCAAGGGTATCGGTTCTACCGAGGGGTCCGGTATCTGTCATGCCTACGCGCCGGACGGGCGTTGTATTTCACTGCTAAAAGTGTTGTTAACCAATTTCTGCATTTATGAATGTGCCTACTGCATTAACCGGAATTCCTCAAATTCCCGACGGGCACGTTTTTCAACAGCAGAGGTGGTCGCTTTAACGCTCGATTTTTACCGCCGCAACTACATTGAGGGGCTGTTTTTGAGTTCCGGTGTTATTCGCAACCCCGACTACACCATGGAACAACTGGTTGAAGTGGCTCGTTCACTACGGGAAGATCACGACTTTCGCGGCTACATACACCTTAAAACTATTCCGGACGCTGACGGTGAGCTACTCGCCAATGCGGGAAAATACGCCGACAGGCTCAGTATTAATGTTGAGTTGCCAAGCCGCCAGGCGCTGTTGAATCTGGCGCCGGAGAAAGATCATCGAACCATTAAGCTTTCCATGGCGCGCATTCGCACCCGTCGTGAAGAGCAGGAATCTTACAGAACGGCACCGGTCAAAACGCACAGTCTTACACCAAAGAAAAACAAGCCACCAAAGTTTGCCCCTGCGGGTCAGTCAACTCAGATGATCATCGGTGCAGAGCCATCGAATGATGCCTCTATTCTTGCCATGTCCAGTAATCTGTACGCGGCTTATGACCTAAAGCGGGTCTATTACTCGGCATTCAGTCCAATTATCGACTCACCTGCTGCTTTGCCGTCGATACAAGCGCCACTGGTGCGTGAGCACAGGCTTTATCAATCTGACTGGCTAATGCGTTTTTACGGGTTTTCAGCAAACGAACTCATGGCCGGTGCCGACAATGGCATGCTTGATTTGCAAATTGACCCAAAGCTGTCATGGGCGCTTCGCAACCGGCATTTGTTTCCGGTTGATTTAAATAAGGCCTCCCGCAGGCTGTTGCTGCGAGTGCCGGGGCTGGGTGTAAAAACCATCGATAAAATTTTAAAAATCCGGCGTTGGCAGGCGGTTAAGCTCGCCGACCTCGTGGCATTGAAAGCCGGAGTTAAGAAGGCTATGCCGTTTATTGTGTGCAATGGTCACAAACCGGCAGAGGCCGACTACACCAGTGAAAAACTGCGAAGGATGTTTCTACCCGCAGCAGAGCAGCTGCAGCTGGCAATTTGATTGAAATTTCAGCAGGCACTTTATTAACCCAGTATTTGTCACTTCGGAATCTTAAAGCTATGCAGCAGATAGGGTTGTTTGATGGTGCCGCCACAGCTGTTGGCGGGGAAAATCACAACGCTGCGAAAACAGCTCAGGTCGGGTTATCTCCAGTTGAGTTTTATCCGGACTTTTACAGTTGGTGGCAGTCTGCAAAGCAGTGTGTGCAAAATGCCGTGGACCCCGCCGGTGTCTGGTGGACTGAAAACCACCAATGCCCACGTGCCACTCGTGCCGCCACTACGGCGGTGCATGCGGAGTTTGTTCAGCAGGCCAAAGCTGCCTGTTGCCACCGGAACGACGACAGGTGGGCGTTGCTCTATCGTATCCTGTGGCGACTGTGTAACGGTGAACCGCAGCTCCTCGAATTAACCGGTGACCCTGACGTTGCAAGGTTGTACAGCTATGCAAAGGCGGTCGCAAGGGATGTGCATAAAATGAAAGCCTTTGTACGCTTCCGTGAAGTAGAGCAGTCACCTCAAAGCCCGCGTTACGTCGCATGGTTTGAACCTCAGCATTCTATTGTTGAGTACGCCGCTCCGTTTTTTAAACGACGCTTTGCCAACATGGACTGGTCAATACTCACACCGGTTGGCTGTGCACACTGGGAAGTAACCGGTGAACTATGGTTCAGTAAGGCGGTGCAAAAAGAAGCCGCACCGCAGGGTGATAAATTTGAACAGGCCTGGCGCGTTTACTACAAGAGTATTTTTAATCCGGCCCGACTTAAAGTCAGTGCCATGCAAAGTGAAATGCCCAAAAAATACTGGAAGAATCTGCCGGAAGCACAGGAAATTTCACAACTGATAGCCTCTGCTGAAGCAAGAACCAGCAGCATGATCGCACAGCGCAAAACCGAAGATAAAATGCGGTGCGGGGCAAGACCGCTGCATCCTGATCAATCGCTACAGCGGCAGATACACATGGCAGATACGGCCTCGCTTCAGTCAGTCAGACTGGAGGCCTGCCTTTGTACCGGGTGCCCGCAAGCTTTTGCTGCAACGCAAACTGTATTCGGCGAAGGTCCGGAGGATGCGCGCCTGATGATTATTGGTGAGCAACCCGGCGACGAAGAAGATCTGCAGGGCAGGCCGTTTGTTGGCCCGGCCGGGCGTGTACTCGATGCGGCATTGAAACACGCAGGCATTGATCGTGAGCAATGTTATCTCACCAATGCGGTGAAACATTTTGGTTTCGAAGCGCGTGGGAAGCAGCGCCTGCATAAGCGTCCTGCAGCCGGCGTGGTAAGCGCCTGCAGTCAGTGGCTGGCACGTGAGCTTGAGTGTGTAAAACCCGATTTGGTTGTGTACCTGGGGGCGACTGCAGCTTCAACGTGCTTCGGCTCAGGTGTTCGTATAAATCGTGATCGCGGGAAGGTGGTTGTCAAAAACAATCGGCAACATCTAATCACCATACACCCGTCCGGTATTTTACGTTTGACTGGCAACGCTGCGAGGCAACAGGCTTATGTTCAGTTTGTTGAAGAATTAAAGCAGTGTGCAGATGTATTAAACACCCACTGACGATAAGTCCGGTATTGTATTTTTATTGTGTGCGTAAGTGTTTGGGTTGGCCTGTGTCAATCAACTCACCTGATCCGAAAAATTGCCCGGAGCCTGCGATGGTGCGCAAGCGACCGGGCAATTATTGCTGATTACCAGTCTAAAACAAATCAGCATTCGCACAAGGTTTTGCCTCGTGCGGTAAAAGCGTTTGGCTTGTTAGTATTAACCGCTTCACTTGGTGAATACTGCCAGCTAGTTCGGTCGTGTGAATTGATCGGCAAGAGATCTGCCGAAGCGGAGGTTACATTGTCCCCAGTTCTCAAGAAATATAACGTTGCCGTCAGTGGTGTTTAAGGTGCCGAGGACTTCCGGATTACCTTGCGGGCGAATGCGTATTTGCAGGTTATCAATCCACTCCCAGGTGCCTATGATCAGATTAAACTGATCGGCCATGTCAAGCTCCGGTCTGAAACTCCAGACCCAGGTGTTGTCCGGGTTTGAGTAAGCGCTGCAACTGTACTGGTAGTCTTCAAAAATTTCGGGACGCGTTGTTACTTCTGTTTCAGTTGGTGGTACTGAAACTTCAGGCTCCACCGGCGTAGTTGGTGCTTGTGGCGTAACCGGAGTCTGTACATTGTCAGTTGGTTGTTGTGGGTTGTTGGTCTGTGGGTCTGCCAGAGTGGTGTTTTCGAGCCCTTCGTTCACCGCCGTACTCAGATCGGTGACTGCGTTGTTAATATTGGTTGCCGCCTGTTCTACGGCGTCCAGTGCATCACCGGAACCGCATGCTGAGATCAGTACGCCGGGAAGGGTGATAGCGATTAATTTTGCGTATTTCATTTGTTGCCCCCGTATGATTGAGATCTGCTGGTGCAAACACAGCGGATCGCACAACTGGTGTGCAGATCAGGTTGGTAAATCCTGAGTAATTACGGTGAGTACACTACTGAATTTAATTTCACGCGAACTTCTAAGCGGGAAGTTACATCTGGATGCGAAACTACAAACACGTAGGTAACTACAAAATAACTACCTGTATTACTCGTCCTAATTGGTAGTGTAATGCCTATGTAATGTAACTTCACAAAGATACTGTATCAACTAAACCGGAATCAACGCGTCACTAATCGTAAGGCCCCTGCCATTACCATAGATGGCAGGGACTGATGACTATTGCGTATTGTTAGTTACGCACAATCTCTATTTTTAGTACGGCATCGTCAGTAGCAAAATCCCAGTTTCTGCCGGCAGGTGTGTTTGGTACGCGAAATTGTCCTGCGTGTGGACCAACAATCCCCCTGGGCGATTCAAGTGGCGCTTCCGCAACATCGATTAACTCACCGGCGGCATTGGTTCTGCACGGCGGTGGGAAGAAAGAGTAAGAGTTTTCCTGATTAACCCGTGTACCGGCGTCGTACGGTCTTGCTTCGATAATAACCGGACGATTGTCCTTCGGCAGATGTACCGAGTCTGCGCCGGAGATTCCGTCATTGGTGCAAATAATCATGTTGACCGCGCTGAATACCTGACCGGTTTCGCTGGTGGTCAGGTTAAGCGTGACTGACTCGCCGGGGCCAAACGGTGCTTCGCCCGCAACACCCGCGGCGCTGACTACTGTCGGGTTGGCCAGAGCAAATTCAACCAGTGGTGCATTGTTGCCCATTTCAGCGATCGCCTGAACTGCATCGCTGGCCTCTTCGCCAACCTGAAAGAGGTTAACAGAAGGGTCATGCAGTGCGACAACCGGTGGTGTCATTAACTGCCCCTGCGTATTGTTATAGAAAGTCACCTGAAACGAGCCCGCTTCGGAATCCACCCCGTTTTCAGGCTGGTTGTTGTCATCATCACTCAGACTAACGACCAGATCGCCGTCATCGTTTGTCGACAGCGTGAGATCCACTTCCTCACCATTGGCGAGATTGTTTTGAATGGTGTCGATGGATGCTGAATCACAGGCGGTGAGTGCAAGCAATACAGCTGCACTTGTGAGGCCGCGAACAAAGTGCGATCGGTTTCCGGCGATACTAAAACTAACGGGTGTTTGCATGATTGTATTTCTCTCTGAAGCTGAAAAGTTTTGACGGGACGTATAGCCTCCCGTCGCACAATCATGGAATTTTGTTAGCTTCGAGTTATCACAGAAAAATCACGGTGAAGGTGTTTGGAACGAGTATTCATTCAATATGTGTTCAGCGTCGTAAAATCGCGAAAATGCAAAACTACTGTTGAACTAAATGCTCACGCCGCGGTCGGCCACAGCTATTGGTTGATGGGATAGTTAGCTCTTATATGTCAGATAGATGCAGCGGCCCGAACAGAAAAAAAACAGAAACTGTTTATAGGCTGATTGGGTTCATCAACTTTGAGATTGCCTATTGAATTTGCCGGTGTTGCCTGTTAGTAAACTGGATATAAATAACGTCGGTTCTACGCAGTAATAATTCACCGAACTCAACATAAGCGTGCTGGTGTGGTATTTCTGGTTCAACTGTCAGTTAGCGCACTGCGTGACACATAGGCCATAGCAGTCGAGTAACCGTACGCTAAAAAATTGCAACAAGCTGCCACCCATGTGGACTCATCCGGGCACGCCTCTATCGCCACCATGTGTGATTGGATACCTCGTAGTTAGCTGAATTTATTCAACTGGAATTCGCTGGTGGTGGTGTTTCAAATGTCTCATACAGCTGCACTTCGGTGAAGCAGTACCTGACTGTTGGTTGCGCTGATATTTCGATATTGGGGGTCGTGTGGTCCGGTTGACTGTAACCGTCTGAATATCAAATGCTTAGGTCCGGAATATCAATTGATAGTTGTTCCTGTGCAGGGTGGTGTGGTGAACTCGGTGCGCGACAGCCGCACGTGTTTTTACCGGCAGGTTCGTCCTTCTGCTTCTGTTGTACCTCGTTTTTGAGCAAAAAAAGTTAATCTCCGGCAATTTTGGACGATACCGTGCCACGTCTGTGTAAGTTCACTTAAAAAAAAGATAAACACATGAAAAATACACTAAGAATACTGGTGGGCCTTGTATTGGTCGGGTCTGTCTCCGCGTGCTCGTTTCTTCCTACTTTTTCTGAGCCTGAGCTGGGAGCCGCCCGTGCCTCGTTAGGTGATTATGAATCGGCTGAGGGAACCAGTCTGGTTGTTAACGGCGTTCTGTTTGACTCGGAACAGGCCTCTCTCAATCCCCGAGCGAACAGGGTTGTTTCGCGTGCAGCAGATTATCTTAAGTCTAATCCGGGTAGCCAGGTTGTAGTAGAAGGTCACACCGATCACCTGGGTCCCAAACGCTATAACCAAAAGCTATCTGAGAAGCGTGCCAAAGCAATTGTGAAGGCGCTAAAGGCGCAAGGTATTAGTAGCAATCGCATTACTGCTGTCGGCTATGGTGAAACCCAGCCGGTGGCAGATAACAATACACCGGATGGTCGTCGAGCGAACCGGCGTGTTGAGATAATTCTTCAGAACGAATTCTAATTTAGCGTAACTGATGAGATGTTCTGCTGACGGTTGTTTTCGACCGTCAGCAGGTATGTTGCAGGTGTGCCTGATTATAGGTGCAATACAAAGAAACCACACAGTAACTACCGGTGGATCCTCGGCCGGTTTTAACACTGCAAATCTACGAATAGCGCGCCAATGGGTTCTGAAATGCTCTTGCTGGGTGTATGGGCACTTGTCAGTCTTGTTACACTGATTATCGGTATAACAGGTATACGACGCACCCGTAAACCTGCCCTGGCATTGTTGTTTACTTACTTTATCGCGCAGCCGTTTGCGTGGACATTGCTGGTGATAGCCAACGGCGGCGGTTCGATTATTCTACCAATACCTGATGTGATAGCCATCGGGTTGTTTTTTGCGGGTATTGTTGAATACGAGGTCGTAGAGGGCTCCATCAGTATTTGTTTCCCACCCAGTCCATTGAGCACTCTAATTGTGTTTGCCATTGTGTTCTTTATTGCTCGAAGATCGACGTGGGTTGCGTACCATCACTTTTTCAGGAAGTCTGCAGGAGATCACTGACTGGTGATGTGCTGTCTCTACCAGGTTGGCGATGCTGATATTTTTTTCCCACTTTGTAGCTGGAAACAAACGTCTGGATATTGTATAACGTCATGACGTGAATCGGTGTCGACATTTCGGCCGGCATCGGTTTTCTCTGAGTTGTC
Organism: uncultured Granulosicoccaceae bacterium; assembly: GCA_964481315.1. Classification (GTDB taxonomy): domain Bacteria; phylum Pseudomonadota; class Gammaproteobacteria; order Granulosicoccales; family Granulosicoccaceae. The sequence goes on along the minus strand of CAYZVB010000072.1, from coordinate 1,181 downwards.
GTTTTATGGAGCAATGTTCAATGTACAGAGCGTTTACCTTGTTTATTGGCGTCACTTTACTTGCCGCATGCGGAGGCACCGGAAGCACTGCAGGGTCCGGTGGTGGGGGAACTGCAAATACACCGGTCGGCGGCAACACGGCCTCTACCGTTGCGGATAACGTCGTTGCCCCTCTCCCTGAGTCGCAGGAGTCATCCATTGACAGCGAAGCGACGAGCTTCTTTTTTTCCTACGATGAGTCCGCCAGCACTGCATCACGCGATCTTGCTCTCACAGCATTGCAAAACGGTACAACGCCGGATGCATCCCTCGGACGTGCCTACGAATTTCTTAACGCCGAAAATTTCAGTGGTTTTGGTGCAACAGCGGTCGGACCTTTTGATGTTTCTATGGGCATGCTGCTGTCAGAGAACGGTGATATTCCGTTAACTGACGTACCGGACGGCAGTGTTTACGGGCTGGGTGTAAATATTGCCGGACCAGAGAGAACACTTGCCGAAAGGCGAAATGTCGTACTGACCGTGTTGCTTGATCTTTCCGGCTCAATGGATTCGCAATATGCTGCAGAAACTGTCAGTGAAGCTTCGTCTTTACTGGATGTGGCGAAAGTCGGTTTAATCGAGATGCAGCAGTCCCTGAAGGCGGGCGATGTGATTAATATTGTCACCTTTTCAACCGATGCCAATGTGGTTCTGGAAGCACATAATGCTGAAGACAACATTCTCACTGCACTGATTAGCGATTTTTTCACACAGGGGTCTACCAACATTGGTGCCGGAGTCACGCTGGCGTATGAGGTTGCCAATCGTACCTATGACTCCGGTAAGGCCAATCGTGTACTTATGATTACCGATGCCTTCGTTAACACCGGTGAACTCGACCCTGATGCGATTGCAGCACCCACTGTGATTAACGGGCTTGAAGGGATATATTTTTCAGGTATTGGAGTCGGTGCATCGTTTAATGATCAGGTACTGAACCTTGTAACAGAAGCGGGTAAAGGCAGCTACAGTGCGATGATTACACCGGCCGATGCCAGACGTATTTTTACCGACGGTTTTTTCCGCTTCCTGAACCCCGCCGCACGGGATGTTCGTTTTCAGTTAACTTACCCGCAGGAGCTGGACCAGCTTTTGTCCTTCGCTGAAGAGATTTCAACTGAAGCCTCTGATGTTCGAACG
>CAYZVB010000071.1:7463-18516 GCA_964481315.1 uncultured Granulosicoccaceae bacterium | reverse complement strand
GAGTGTTGACCGGCAGCAGCGGTGCATCGGTGGATTGCTCGCTATGTTCGATTTTGAGTCTTTTTAGATCCAGTTCTGAAGAAAGCACACGCGTTAACATTTTCTTCGCGCGTAGAATGAAGCGCTCTGAACTCAGATCCGTTTTGATGAGCGCGTTATTGAGCTCACAGATAACCGTGTGCATTCAGGATTTCGCCACCAGAGCGACACCCATGACAATCAGTGCGACGCCGCAGATTTTAAATGCGTTGATAGGCTCAGAAAGCGCGAAGTACCCCCACAGCGTGATCAGCACAAACGACAGTCCCAGAAACGGGTAGGCGTAGCTGATATCGACTTTGGAAAGTACCAGCAGGTGTGACGCCATGCTGATTACCATGACAAGCAACCCTCCCATCACGAAGAAGTTTGTCAAAATTCCAGGTATCGCGCTGAGCACGTTATTGGCATTCAGGGAATCGAGACTGATCTGAGTCATGCCTTTTTTTAGCATGATCTGTGATAGAAAGTTCGTTAAAACAGTGAAGAGAATCAAGGGGATGAATTTTGACATTCTGTATAATACTGCGGTTCGAATCGAATTGAAGCTATAATCAGCACGGGCAATGGTGCTGGTATTCAAGCACAATCTATTCACATGTGCTCGAATTCAATTGTACGTCAATTTGTTGACCCAAAAATATTGCACTGGTTTGGTTTTTGACTCGATTAGCTAAGTGCGCTGCAGGATCCGTTGCGCCGGTGGTCAGGAGTTGAACAAGACCGCTGATACCTAACACAGGTAAGCGCTGTTTCCAGCACTACCCGCTGGTTTTTTTAATCATTATCGGAATACACACTTGAAACACATTATCACTGGTGGCGATGGTTTTCTGGGTACCGAGCTATCCAAAAAACTGATAGAGCGTGGCGAGAAAGTACTGGTGCTCGACATCAAAAAAACACCGTCGCCACATTATGAGCATGTGGAATATATGCATGTCGACATCACTGATAAGGCTGCGCTTGAAAAAGTACCCGTCGACGCTGATGACATCGTTTACCATTTTGCAGCACGGCTGCTGGTACCGATCATTAAGCGAGCGGAGAGACACGAATATTTTTGGAGTGTGTTGTACTACGGTACTGAAAATCTGTTCGAGTATCTCGAAACCAAAACCGAGTGTCGCAAGGTAATTTACTACACCACTGATATGGTGTACGGACACACGGTTGAAAACCCTCGTCCCGAATCTCACAAACGAGAGCCGCTCGGCCCTTACGGAGACGCCAAGTATCAGTCCGAACTACTGTGTGAAAAGTATCGGGAGCGTGGCTTCAAAATTACTATTTTCCGCCCCAGGCTAATTATCGGGCCGGGGCGTCTGGGTATACTGGAATCTCTGTTCAAGTTGATCGACAAGAATCTGCCGGTTCCTACCATTGGCAGTGGTCGCAATTTCTATCAGTTTATTTCTGTGAGTGACTGCGCTGATATTTGCCTGGCTGCAGTAGAAAAGGGCATTCCCAACGAGGCTTATAATGTCGGTTCACTCGACGCACCTCGAGTCAGGGCGCTGTTGAAAGATCTAATCAAGGCTGCAGGCAGCAAGTCTATTGTGGTGCCGACGCCTGCGTTTGCCGTGAAATTCGTGCTGGCTATTCTCGATAAGCTCAACATCCCGTTACTCGATCCCGAGCAATATCTAATTGCCGATGAAACCTGCATTCTGTCGATGGAAAAGGCGAAAAAAGAGCTCGACTGGGAGCCTAAAGACAGTGACTCGGACATGTTGATTGCCGCATACAAGACCTGGAAAAACCCAGAGTAGTGATGGCAGTGCCTCACGAAGAATCACCATGACAGATTCCTGGGGCAATCTCGCACGTGTTAATCAACAGGTGCACATGCAGCAGCAACGCGGTGATGCGCTGCCTGCCGGGCAATCTTTGTTGCCAGTGGGCATGCGCCGCAGTTACGGTGATGTTTGTACCAACGACGGCGGTGTTGTTGTCGATACCACCCGCCTGTCGAAGTTTATTGAGTTTGATCGCGTAAACGGGATTCTTCGTTGTGAATCCGGTGTGACGTTATGGGATATTCTGAAACTGATCGTGCCACATGGCTGGTTTTTGCCGGTAACACCCGGCACCAGCTTTGTCACCGTCGGTGGTGCAGTCGCAAACGATGTTCATGGAAAGAATCATCATGTGGCTGGCAGCTTTGGATGCTTTGTCCGCTGCCTTGAATTGCATAGGTCAAGTGGTGAAAGGTTGTTGTGTAGTGAACAGCAAAACACAGACTACTTTGCCGCGACCATCGGCGGGCTAGGATTGACAGGCTTGATCACCTGGGTAGAACTGGCTTTGAAGTCAGTGCGAAACCCTGATGTACATGTCGAGTCGATAGAGTACGGCAGCTATGCTGAATTTATTGAGCTGTCGGAGGCTGCTGAACAATCGCACGAATATCATGTTTCGTGGGTCGATTGTCTGGCTCGCGGTTCCAGTGCAGGGCGAGGGGTATTTCTTCGGGCGAATCATCTGGACTCTGCGGTTGGTAAGCAGCGCACCCCTCAAAGAACCTCTAAGAGCGTGCCCGCGGTAGTTGGAAAAGGCTTTCCACTGATTAACCGTTTTAGTCTGCGTGCTTTTAACCGGCTATACCTCTATCGCAATAGCGGGAAAAAAAACTACGATGAAGCTTTTGAAAAGTATTTTTATCCGCTCGATGCGCTACAGGATTGGAACAGAATCTATGGTAGAAACGGCTTTTATCAATTCCAGTGTGTGGTGCCGTTTGCCAGCCAGCAGTCCATTGTAGAGTTGTTGAATATCATCAGTCGGTCAGGGCAGGGATCATTCTTGTCTGTGCTTAAGACCATGGGGAGCATTCAGTCATGCGGAATGCTGGCGTTTTCACGCCCCGGTGTGACACTGGCGCTAGATTTTCCCAGCCTTGGTGCACGCACCAGGCAGTTGTTACAAACGCTTGAAGATGTGGTGGCAGAAGCGGACGGGGCGTTGTATCCGGCCAAAGATGCATTGATGAGTGGCAGTATCTTCCGAAAAAGTTATCCACGCTATGAAGCATTTGCGCAATATATTGATCCGGCTTTCTCTTCGGATTTCTGGCGGCGCACCCAACAGTAGAGCAACGTTTATGAGTAAAAAACTGGTCGTGTTCGGGGCAACCTCTGCGATTTCACAAGCGTACACCAATCTTGTTGCCGAGCGGTTTGAGGTGATTACTCTGGTAGCCCGCAATAGTGAATTACTTGAACAGGTGGCGCAGCATACAAGAGTAATTACTAACGCAGAGGTCCGGACCAGGGTGGCTGATCTTGCGGATATTTCAGCGCATAGTGAGCTGGTTCGAGAGGTCTGTGGCAGCGACTCTCACAGTGTGCTTATCTCGTATGGTGATCTGACCGATCAGGAAAGATGTGCCGAAGACAGAGACTATGCGCTTGCTCAGTTTAACCTTAATGGTTTGAGCACCATATCGCTCTCCGAACTTGCTGCGAGATCTTTAATCAGGGAAGGGGAGACTTCAGGTGTGCTGGGTGTTGTCGGTTCTGTAGCTGGTGACAGGGGGCGGCGAAGTAACTATCACTATGGCGCTGCAAAAAGCGCGGTGGCTAGTTTCCTGTCAGGCTTGCGCAGTGAGATGCACCCCCACGGTGTAGGCGTAGTAACCATCAAGCCGGGGTTCGTCGATACACCGATGACCAGTGAATTCAAGAAAGGGCTGTTATGGGCTAAGCCGGAGAAAGTGGCTGCTGACATCGATCGAGCAATGAGCAAGCGTAAAAGTGTGGTTTATACGCCGTGGTTCTGGGGGCTGATTATGTTGGTGATCCGGTTAATACCGGAGCCGATATTTAAGCGGTTATCTTTCTAGACAATTGCTGTATGCACGGGCGGCTTAAATAAGCCGCCCGGTTAAGCTTGCTATGCCGCTTCGACTTCTTCCCTTTCCGCAGTTTCCTTTTTGCGTTTCGTGATTTTCGCCAGCGGGTTTAATGTTTCGGCTTCTGCGTACCCGTAGTAGTCATAGTAGCCCTGATAATCCAGATCACCGCCATAGGCGCTTATCTTCTTGATATTGACTTGTGTAACTACGGCGCCGCATAACGAGATATCCGCTTCACGAAGTCTTTTGACGCCACGGGCGGAAATGTTCACTGGTGTTGAGTCTGCTTTTACCGCGTAGAGGACCGTATCGGCAAGTCTGCCAAGGATCAGCGCGTCACTGACCGCCTGGACAGGGGCACTGTCTATAACAATGCGATCGTAGCGCTTTTTCATTTGCTCGAGCAATCGTGTAAATCTGTCGGAGCTAATGAGCTCAAGCGGGTTTTTCGGGATAGTACCTGCTGGAATAACATCCAGCCCATCGACCACATCCAGCTTGATCGATTGTCCAAACTTCGCCTCACCCATAAGCAGCTGCGCGAGACCGGTTGCATCATTAAATTTGAACGCGCGATGCAGGCTTGGTCTGCGTAGGTCGCACTCGATTAACAGCACGCGCTCCATTTGCGCAAGCGAGTGTGCAAGGTGGCTTGCAAGGGTAGATTTGCCTTCACCCGGCAGGGCAGAGGTGACCATAATCACCTGGTTGGCGTTTTCTATCTCTTCGAGGCAAACGCTGGTGCGAATAGTCTTTATGCTTTCTTCAAATGAGTCCCGGTCATTGTCGAGGCTGCCAGGCACCAGTGCCGTACTGGCTTTGCTTGCCTTTGACTTTTTCGATACCAGGGGAATAATGCCAAGCATTCTCAGCTTCAGCATATTCTCGACATCGTCAGTGCCGGTGATGCTGTCATTCATTGATTCCATGAGTATTGCAAGCGCGGTTGCCCCTGCCAGAGAAAGCAGCAGGCTCAGTAACACAATAAGTGCTTTTTTGGGCTTAACCGGCCCGAGTGGCGCTTCGGCATATTCACTGATGTGTGCGTTGGTTGTACTCATTCCTTCAGCTTCATCAACCTCTCGAATCCGCGTGTAGAACGTATCGTACATTTGCTGGTTGATCTGGACTTCGCGCTCAAGGTGCAGCAGATCGATTTGTGATCGACCAACCTGTTGAATTGCCTGCTTGCCTTTATTTAGAGTGTCTTCCAGCGATTGCACCGTCTGTAGGGAGATTTGATAGTCTTTTTCGATAGTGTCGACAATGTTATTGATCTGACTTTTCAGGTTTGCCCGCGCGGTGTTTAACCTGGACTGTGCATCGATCACTTTCGGGTGTTTGTTGCCGTAGCGATTGTTGAGCTCACTGAGTGTGAGCTGAGCTTGTTGTGCTTCGATTTTAAAACGACGAACCATTTCATTTGAATCAACAACAGGAAGCCCGAGTAATGCGGATGTTCCGTTTGCTTTAGTACTCTCGACTTCCCGGTAGAGAATTTCGGCCTGCGCCATGCGAGCCTCGGCATCGAGGAGCTTCCCGGTGACGATCCCGATTTCCTGTTCTGACAGCTTGCCAACTGACCCTTCAATATCGATTAAGCCGTTTTCTTCTCTGTAGGTAAGTAATTTGTTTTGCGAGTCTTCAAGCTTAAGTTTCAACTGAGTTAATCGCTCACCAAGCCAGTCAGTTGCCTTTTCTCCCATTTCCATACGTGAGTCGAGATAACTGATGATATAGGTATCTGCAATTTTGTTGGCGACCGCTGCAGCAAAGACAGGGTCACTGGACTCGAAGCTGATCTTCACCATCTTTGTGTTTTTAATTGGTGTAACGCTCAGCTTCTTCAGAAAGCGGTTTACGGCCATCTGCTTTTCTATCGGATCAGCCTGCATTCCTGTGGTGTCCATACCAGATAACGTGTTGGTTCCAGTGTCTGACTCGGTGACATCCGGAGCACTTACGCTCTGTCCGATATTTTTGTCTGCGGCGTTAAAGAGCTCAGGGTGCTCGTAAATTCCCATCTCTTCGATGACTCGCTTTGCCAGCTTGCGGCTTTTTAGAATCTCAAACTGGGTCTGGTAGTACTCCTGGTTGGTGGTATCAATACCGACCAGTTCGTCAAAGCTGATGGGCATGGTTTCCTGAGTCTCTATCAACAGCGTCGATGTGGCTCTGTAGATCGGGGTCATGCCGGATACAATGTAGGCCGTAATTGCGGTAATCAGCGCGGTGGTCAGTAGAATCGGCCAGCGGTACTTTCGTAAAATCTTGGCGTATTCCCGCAGATCTATCGAGTCATCTTCGATGGTTTCGTTGGGTGAAAATCCAGTATTATCAGATACTTGTTCGCGTGTTACAGACGACATTGGTTTCCTGCCGGTATTGTTATTGTGAATGTGGCTGAAAGGTATTCCCGTCACTACTTATAGTTGATGTCCTGCCTTCTGCACGTCGAATTGCCACGCGTTAATACCGGGTAATCCGAAAGCGGTTATTTTCCAGAATTGTGATCTGTCAGGTTGTCGAAACTCTGGTGGCTGCTATCTTTTTTGTGCGGATCTATTTCTAAAATCCATAATAAAAAAGAATATCTATGCTCTATTGTTTCAGAGTGATGGCAGCTCTTGCGCTGATCAGCTGCGGTAACGCTGCAGCCGGTGGTGCACTGCAGTTTTCGATGTGGGGTGGTGTTTACGCTGAGGTCTACGCTCAGCGGCTGTTGTACCCTTACTATCGGAAATCGGGAATCACCGTCATGCCATCGGCCAACGCCGATACCTCAGCCATTGATGTAGTTGAGCTGGGCCTGCATGAGGCGCAGGCGCAATGTGACGATGGGACGTTAATGTATCTCCCTCCGGCTGTACTTTCCGGCTTGAGCGGGAGTATTGACGATTTCGTACCTAACGCTCTGCAGCCCTGCGCAGTTGGTCAGCTGGTTTGGTCGACAGTAGTGGCGTTCCAGTCCGATGGCAATACCTCGCGCCAAAGCCCCGCACATGCAGACGATTTTTTCAATACCGATGCATTTCCAGGTGCGCGGATCCTGCAAAAGTCTCCCAAAGTGCTTTTCGAATGGGCGCTTGCGTCGAGTGGTATTCCTCCGGACCGGATCTACGAAGTTTTACAGGATATCGATTCTGCCCGGGAATTGATCGAGAAACAGCTACGAAGAATCGAAGGCAATGTTGTCTGGGTCGACAGTGATGAGGAAGCGTTTCGGTATTTAAATGCCGGAGATAGTGCTTTTGCGGCTGTCTCCAGCAGCAGTGTTATGCAGCAGGCACTGCTTGGTAACGAGCCGCAGGTGATCTGGGACTCGGCACTGTTCGAAATGAGTTTGTTAGGTATTCCAGTCAATGCTGCCATGCCGGAACTTGCGTCAGAATTTATTCGTCATGTCGTAACGCATGGTAATCTGCAGGCCGTTTCGGCTGACCTCGGGTTAGCGACAGCACGTTACTCTACAACAGAGATGATGAATTCTGAATTCGCAGATTATCTTCCAACCCGGAGGCTAAACAGTGCGAGTTCGATTTGGCTGGATGCTACCTGGTGGCAGAGCAAATCTGCAGACAACGCCATAGCCCTGTTCGTAGAGTGGGTCGACAAAGTAGATAGTCTGCAGCAGCTGGCGCTTGTAGAAACTATTAATCTGACAGCACAGGCTGACTAAATTCTAACCTAAGAAATATTGATTCGTATCACCTCGACAACTACCCATATTGGTAACTACCCATATTAGTTAAGGGTACGTTAACTAATATCGCAGGGAAATATGCGTGATTCGTCGATGTGTCTGGTGAGTTGATCTGAGACAAATTGCCGCTGAAGCTGTTCCTTATCAGGCGGATAAGAAACCATTGGGTCGTTTTCGGTCAGATCGGCCGCAAACAAGCTTTCTTTTGGATACAGCTTGATTATCTTCTTGAAGAAATCTCTTGGTAGTCGAAACGAACCGTAGCTTACTGAATGCACTTCGTTTGCATTGAGCCGGGTAAATAGCTGTTCTACCAGGGCGGCATAGTCTTGCTGGAACGATGGTGTGTCAATCAGCGGGTCAAGCCTGATGCCTACTTTCCACCCGTGGTCCTGTAAACGCCGGGCGGCGAGAATCCGTTTTGCCACAGAGGGTACTTTGTGCTCGTGCTGTTTTGCTATCTCATCCGGTGTAAAACTGTAGGCGACGACACAGTTGTCCAGTGGTTCGCGCTCCAGCAGTGATCTTATCTGAGTGCTTTTTGTTCTTATTTCAAGCCAGGTATTGGGCAGGTCAGCAAATTCTGAAAGCGCGAAATCCATAAACCCTGTTACTGGTTCCATCGCCAGGCTGTCGCAGTCATAGCCTGAAAAAAACCAGCTGGGTTGCATGTGTTGTTCGCTGGTGGTTTTTATATCGTCGATAAAATCTTCGTAGTTTACAAACACAACGTAGTGCGCAGAACGATACATGCCCTGCAAAAAACAATATCGGCAGTCATAAAGGCAATTCAGCATATGCGAGAAATAGTAATTGTGATTGCCACCAACACCGTATCCGTCCGGCGTTTTAAGTACTCGACGGTTTTCCTTTTTTGCCAGTATTAACGATGGTTGGATCTTTTGCAGACGAAAGTTCTGTGCGGTGCTGTTGAAAACTGCGCCGTAGTGCTGGCATTCCGTAATCGTTGCCTTCGGGTAGCGGGCAAGTATTTCCAGGGTTTTGGGATGATGCCGAACCTCCTCTTCAATGTAGATATTTTGAATCATGAGGAAGTCTGCCTAATCATTGCATCCAGTGTGCGGAGCAGCTGCGGTGTTTTTCCGCCTGCAGTGTGATGAAGTTTTTCTGTGTTGATGTTCAGGTGGCCGAATACAGCAACGTGCCGTACCAGTAGTCGCCTGAGCATGTGTTTTTGAGTAACCGAGAATCTATATTGCCTGTGAAATTGAGCTTCGACATCTGCTGTATCAACGGTGTCGACGGAGTCTGCCAGTGATCGCAGAGTCTGACATTGCTCATCAATCGCAGGCATAGCTGCCGAGATAAGTTCACCGGCCAGGCCGGCATTGATTTTTTCAATCGGCTTTTTAAGGTTGTCTGAAATTACTTTTATGCACTGGGTAAGCTCTGCGGTGGTGAAGCGTATCGCCGTCTGGTAAAAGCCAGTGGCTTCCATGTCATAAGTGTGGGTGTCCGGGTAATCGGAACATGGAGTGTCGACGGTACAAACCGTTGTGGTTTGCTTGATTTTATTTTTGATCAGAGTCGGATACCAGCAATGACCGGTACTGTTTTCAAGTAGTTTACTGGCATTGATCACTGTGCCTGTGTCATAACTTCTATGACCGGCTATTCCGATGTTGAGCCACACTGACGGGGTTGGGCCGGGGTTGTTGGTGGTGCTGGCAAGCCAGCTTGTGGCAGCGGCGCTATTGCATTTGCCTTTGCCACTGATAATGAGTGTTACCCCGTCTCCCTCGTATATCGGGAATGGGCTCTGCTGTGAGCTTTTTTGCAGCTTCCAGTGTTTTATAACCGGTGTTGCTTCGGCTATCAACGCAATTGTCAGATTGATCACGGTAGTCTCACTGGTATTTCAGCAGGAGTAAATCGCAGTAGCTGAGCATGGTTTGATTGTTATGTTTTTCTGCACCTTTGCGAAGAATATTAAGCTTCCTGAGCAGGGTTTCTATAGCGAGATTTCGTTTTTCTTCACACAACACATTTGTTTGCAGCAATGCATCGAGTGATTGTATCCGGAATCGATCCATGCCCCAGTGTTTTGCGGATAATTGGTCTTCGTGGCCGCCATACTTTCGAATTAACGGTTGTTGCAGATAAAGTACCGGAGTCTTTGCGCAAATTTTCAACCACAGATCGTAGTCTTCGCAGGCTGGCAGTGTTTCATCGAACCCCCCGGCTTCGAGCACAATGCGTTTCTCAAGCATTATTGACGAAGGGCTCATTGCACACATCGCCAGGCAGTGCTTGAAAATGTCACCTCCGAATTTCCGGTGCTTTTTCATTTGATTCACGCGTACGCCTTTTCGAATCCAGATTTCGTCGGTATGACATACCGGAAGCGGATTTTTATGCAGGGCGCTGACCTGTTGAGCGAGTTTGTCCGGCAGCCATTCGTCATCGGAGTCGAGCAGGGCAATCCAGTCACCGGTGCTGCGCTCAATACCAAAATTCCGCGCTGCACTAACGCCACGGTTTTCACTGTACCGGTACAAATTTAGGTTGGTTTGGTACTGCTGTTGTAGCTTTTCGAAGGTGTCGTCGGTGGAACCGTCGTCAACAACAATGATTTCGTCAGGTGTGCAGGTTTGGGCCAGTACCGAGTCAATGGCGCGGCAGATAAGCCGGCTTCGATTAAAGGTTGGGATAATAACTGAAATGCGCATTAAATCAGAAGGTTACCAGCTTGAGGTTTAGGGTTTTAACCCCATATTTCACGACATCATAAAGGTACATACAGGTTACCTGTAACTCGAACAAGCAATGAAATTTAAAGATTACTATGAAATTCTTGAGGTGCCGGAAAATGCGACTCAGGATGAAATAAAACGCGCCTACCGGCGAAAGGCGCGACGCTTTCATCCCGATGTATGTTCCGAGACCGGCGCCGAAGAGAAGTTTAAAGAAGTTAGTGAAGCCTATGAAGCCCTGCGCGATGAAAATCGCCGAGCTGAGTACGATCAGTTAAAACGACACGGTTTCAGTGGAGGTGATGAATTTCACGGATCGCCGCAATGGCAGCGCGGCGGATATGCTAACGCTGGTGGTTTTGGTCAGGCTGAATTTGGAGATTTCTTCGAATCGATCTTCGGTGCAGGCAGCTTCCGTCATGATGGCTTTACCGGTGCCCGTGTGATGCGGGGTGAGGATATTCACCTGACAGTGCGCGTTGCACTTGAAAACGCCTACAGTGGCGGTAAAACCAGCATTCAAATACCGGCGAGACCTGGCAGCGATACCAGAACACTGAGTGTTGAGATTCCTGCCGGAGTAACAGACGGACAACAACTGCGTTTGCGATCACAGGGGCAGCCGGGTAGCAACGGCGGTCCGGCCGGAGATGTGGTGCTGACTATACGTCTCAAACCGCACCGGCTGTTCCGGGTCGAGGGTCGCGACGGGCTGTTCCGATCCCGGTCGCGGGGGAGTGG
>CAYZVB010000071.1:6855-7453 GCA_964481315.1 uncultured Granulosicoccaceae bacterium | reverse complement strand
TCGAGGGTCGCGATATCACTCTGGATTAGCCTCTTACTCCCTATGAAGCGGCCAGTGGGTTGGTGGTTCCGGTACCCACGCTTGGCGGTGAAGTCTCCATGACGATCCCACCGGGGGCGAAAAGTGGCAGTCGAATGCGATTGAAGGCGCGAGGGCTTCCGGGTAAGCCTGCGGGTGATCAGATAGTGGTAACCCGCATTGTCGTGCCTGCGGATGTGCCGGAGTCAGCGCTTGCGCTGCTCAAACAGTTTGATGCAGAGGTGGCGGATAATCCAAGAGGACATTTTAGTTCAGCAACGACGGTTTGATACCGTCGTTACTGCTGCGGTTCGAAATAGCGAATGGCTTTGGTTCGCTCTTCTTCAATAGTCGTTTCCCTTGGTGTAGCCTTTGTGTGCCATATGATGGAAACCCGTTTTTACAGTGCGATTGGTGACGTACTGTTGTTAGTTAAGCTTATCTTTAAATGCGGCTACCATTTTATTGAACCCAACACCGAGATCGGTTTCGTGTTTCCAGCCCAGTAACTCATAAGCTCTGTCCGGGTTGCCTATAAAACAACCAACGCTTGAACTGCGACGTGTCCCTTCGTTTACTT
>CAYZVB010000071.1:5135-6845 GCA_964481315.1 uncultured Granulosicoccaceae bacterium | reverse complement strand
CCGCCAGAGTGCCGAGTGTAGTGCCGTGACCGGTAGCGAGATGTATTGGTGGAAGGTTTGTCTCCTGATTATTAAGCATATCAACCATCGTTACGATTCCCCTGCAAACGTCTGACACATGCGTGAAGTCCATACAGGTTCCGGAGTCGTCAACCCGCAGGGCGGTACCTGTGGCAGCAGCGTTGGAAAACGCCGGTATCACTCGATCGGGATAGTCAAAAATATCGCCGTAAACATTCGCAAAGCGCAGAATTCCGGTGTTTAGCCCCGCGTCTCTGGCGCACCAGATTATAGACTCGCACGCTGCTTTGGAGCGTCCGTAGACGTTGAGTGGTGTAATGGGTGTATCTTCATTAATCCGGATGGCTGGCTGATCACCATAGACCTCCCTGCTACTGGCATGCAGCAACCAAGGTCTGTGTTCCTGTTCAAGCAGTGTGCGTATCACGTTGCAGGTCCCATCGACGTTAACCGACCAGGTACGTTTTGGGTGCTTTTGTGCCTCAGCAACTCGTGAGACAGCAGCCAGATGAATCACTCCATTGCAACCGTTAAGTGCTTCCTTGATTGCCTCAGGTCGCGTGATGTCCAGCCCGGCATTCTCGGTTATGTCTACTTCGATTACCTGATAGCCGAGATCTCTAAGCTGTGTTACCAGTGTCCGCCCTATTAGTCCTGATGAGCCTGTTACTGCAAGACGCAATGTATGCCTCGATAGTTATTTAGAACGGCTGTGAAAGATATCACAAAGGCCGTTGACCTGCTGCTGCTGAAAATCGGAATTCGTTGCAGGGTAACCCGCACAGGAAAACCTGTCCGGTATTTCCGGAAGTGCCGGTGGATTACTTTTTATACTGCGACAAATCGTTCAGATCGATAGTCTGGCCGGTTTTAGCGATGTGCACCGGTGCATCGAGCTCGGTGCGCATTTTTTGTTGTAGCGCTTCCATAGTACTGGCCTCTCCGTGAACTAGAAAGAGCGGTGGTTTGGTTTTGAAGTTGCCATACCAGTCCAGTAGTCCTTTTTGATCGGTGTGTGCCGATAAGCCGCCGATCGTGTGAATTTTGGCTTTTACACGGTAGCGCTCTCCCCACAGCCGGATTTTCTTTGCACCGTCGACCAGCTTGCGACCGAGTGTGCCGTGTGACTGGTAGCCGGTGATAATCAAATGGCATTCCCGCCGCCAGATATTGTGTTTCAGATGATGTTTGATTCTGCCGCCGGTCATCATGCCGCTTCCGGCAATAATAATCGCGCCGCTGGTAATTTTGTTTATCCGCATGGAGTCTTCCGAGGTGCGGGACATTGTCAGGTTGCGCATACCCATCAGGCTGCCGCGTTCACGCCAGAATTCTGCTGCCTCGGTGTCGTAAAGCCTGTGGTGTCGCAGATAGATTTCTGTAGCTTCTATGGCCATCGGGCTGTCGAGAAAAATCTGCCAGTCTCCAAGCCCCCATTTTTCGTGGTTTTTGGCAAACATATAGAGAATGTTCTGTGTTCTTCCTACCGAAAACGCCGGGATGAGCACATTTCCGGGTTTAGCTTTAACCCGCTCTACTATGTCGTCAATCTCGGCCCAGGTTTCCTCCCACGGGCGATGCAGCCGGTTGCCGTAGGTGCTTTCCATTAACACTACATCGGCTTCATCAATCATCGTGAAGTCACGCAGAATTGCCGTGCCTCGGTGCCCGAGATCGCCACTGAAGACC
>CAYZVB010000071.1:2815-5125 GCA_964481315.1 uncultured Granulosicoccaceae bacterium | reverse complement strand
TGGCTGATCCGACAATATGACCGGCGTCTGACAGGCGAATAGTGACACCGGGCAGGATCTCTTTTTTCTCACCGTATTCAAGCGTTGAAAACTGCTTTAGCACTTTTTCTGCGTCGGACATTTCATACAGCGGCTCGAGTGGCTTTTTACCCCGGCGCTGACGTCGTTTGTTTTCCCACTGGGTATTCTTTGCATTCAGATAGGCGGAGTCTTTGAGCAGGGTATTGCACAAATCTGCGCTTGCCTGGTGCGTGAATATCGGACCGGTGAATCCGGATTTCACCAGAAGTGGCAGTCTGCCGCTGTGATCGATATGGGCGTGGCTCAGCACGACAGCATCGAGTTTGGATGCATCAAAAGGAAACGGGTCCCGGTTGCGTGCTTCGTCTTTGGCACGCCCCTGAATCAGGCCGCAGTCGAGAAGCACAGTCTGGCCGTTGACTTTGATCAGATGGCAGGATCCGGTGACTTCCTGTGCTGCACCGCATGACTGAATTTCCAAGGCAGACTCCTGGTTGGCGACATTTGTTGGTTTCCGGTGTGCTTCGCACCCGGGTTTGCAATGATGATAGCCTTTGCGCTTCAGAACAAACAGTACAGTCGATTCATTGAACAATACGCGCGACAAACAACGGGTACGGATTCTGGGCCATCGTGGCACCTCGACAATGGCGCCGGAAAATACCCGTCCGGCTTTTGAATTCGCTCGCAAACATAGCGCCGATATTCTCGAACTTGATGTCCGTTTAAGCCGTGACCGGGAATTGATGGTCATTCACGATGACACAGTCGATCGCACCACTAACGGTACCGGTAAGGTTGCGGATATGTCTGCTTCTGCCATCAGTGCGCTTGATGCTGGATATAGGTTTTACTTTGAAGGTGAACAGAAAACGGCCTTTCGCGGCAGCGGAGTGGTAATAGATAGACTGCAAGAATTGTTAAGTTTGTATCCGGATATGCACTTCAACATCGATATCAAGGATAATTCTGCGCTGGCAGTAGATGCACTGGCGAAAACGCTTGCGCAATCCTCTGTCCAGGGCAGGGTGGTTGTGGCGAGCTTTCATCACCGTGTGCTGCAGTATTGCCGACACTCTTTTCCATGGATTAAAACCAGCGCATCAAAGGTGGATGTGCGGCAGTTTTACTGGAGTTACCTGCGTGGCCGGCACAGTGTTGCAGCACTGCCGACGTCGTTGTTTCAGTTGCCGTTGCGCTACTTTGCCATTTCGTTCACTAGCCCGCAGTTTATTGACGCAGTTCACGAAGCCGGTATCACAATAGACTACTGGACTGTCAATAAACCGGAAATTATTGCTCAGCTTATTGAAAAGGGCGCCGACGGTATAGTTACGGACAGACCTGACATCGCCTCTGCGATTGTTAAACAATAACAAACGCAGAGTGATTTGTTGCACTGGAACCTTTTGGTACCACAGTGTCTACGCCGCAGATGGCTGCCGGTTACTGAGTCATTATTATAATTGATATTGAGGGTTGTTCAGGTGAGTTGCATTGGATCGGAAAACGCACCCCGTTTTTGACGGGACCGGAGGCAGTTGTTCAATCGCAGTAATCGGGCTGGGGTATGTTGGACTGCCGCTTGCGGTAGCGCTCGGCCACAAAACCCGCACCATTGGTTTTGATATTAATCAGCAGCGAATCGATGAACTCAAATCGGGTGTCGATATTACCCGCGAAGTTGATCGGTCGGAACTGGCTGGTGCCGCCCATCTGACTTTTAGCGGTGAAGTTTCAGACATTGTTGACTGTCGGGTTTATATCGCAACGGTGCCGACGCCTGTCACCTCACACAAACAGCCCGACCTGGCTCCGCTAATCTCAGCGTCGGAGATGATAGGCAGTATACTCAAGGCCGGTGATCTGGTGATTTATGAGTCAACGGTTTACCCCGGAGCAACTGAAGAGGTGTGTGTGCCGGTGCTGGAAGCGCAATCCGGTCTGCAATTCAATGTAGACTTCTTTGTCGGTTACAGCCCGGAACGTATCAATCCGGGGGATCGTAAGCACCGTCTGCAGAACATAAAAAAAGTCACCTCAGGTTCTACCCCTGAGGCAGCCGCTGTGGTCGACGACCTGTACAAAAACATTGTCGATGCCGGTACTCACCTGGCAAGCAGTATTCGCGTGGCGGAAGCGGCGAAGGTCATAGAAAACACACAGCGAGATGTAAATATTGCGTTGGTGAACGAGCTGGCTCTGATTTTTAACAGGCTCGATATTGATACCCGTGAGGTGCTTCAGGCCGCTGGCAGCAAGTGGAATTTTCTACCGTTTGAGCCCGGT
>CAYZVB010000071.1:0-2803 GCA_964481315.1 uncultured Granulosicoccaceae bacterium | reverse complement strand
CATTGATCCTGTCCGGTCGCTATATAAATTAAGGCATGCGGCAGTATGTTGCCGAGCAGGTAATTAAGCTGATGACCATGAACCCTATCCATGTGGTTGGTGCAAAAATTCTGGTGATGGGATTTACCTTCAAGGAAAACTGTCCGGATATCCGCAACTCAAGGGTGATTGATATTGTCGAGACGCTTACCCAGTACAATGCCAGCGTCGAGATCTGTGATCCATGGATCGACATAGAGCAGGCCAGTCAGCAGTATGATGTAGCTTTCGTGAAGTACCCGCCCGAAGAATTTTATGATGCGGTGATTCTGGCGGTTGCTCACCGGCAGTTTATAGAGGACGGAATTGCAGGAATAGCGCAGGTTACCAAGCCGCTGAACGTGGTTTATGATGTTAAAGGTATCCTGCCCAAAGCGGATACAGACGGCAGGTTATAGTGTCGTGTCAGGCGGCAAGATGATGGTAGAAGGCCGGTCTGCACAAAAGCAAACCGGTTTCGAAGCCAGGTGATTGGAACCACACCGTCAAAAACAGACAGGCAGAGGCGGGTGGTTAGTATGTGCGTGAAAAGGTACCGGCTAACTTCTTTTAAAAATAGCGACAACCAGTGTCAGTAGTATTGCACCGGCTGCGGCGGCCATTGCATTCATACTGATGTTGTTGTCCACCACAATGTTGCCAAAGGTTGCTGCCAACCCTCCGGCAAAAGCCCCCAAAATTCCCAGACACAGGTTGCCAAACCATCCGAAGCCGCCACGCTTGAGCATGGTGCCAAGCAGCAGCCCGAGAATCGCGCCAATGCCTATGTAGATAAGAAGGGTCTGGAGAGTTACATCTTCCATCGATATGCTCCGATGTTAAAAAAGGCTACGCCACGGAGTGTAGCAGGCAATTTGAAATCTACTGCGAATTGTTCGACAGACTTTTATGTTGCAGTGTTATCAGTTAATTGTTGGTAACCTGTTGTTGCAGGCGCTGTTGCCGCTTGGCATGGTGGGATTTTTTCGTCTCAGAACGGTTGCCGCGGTAACGCCAGACCGGTGGTTTTTTCTCGCCCGAGTTACTGTGGTCCCGGTCAATCGCAGCTGTGAACTCGTCAATGTCATGCAGCGACAGAGCGTTTACACCGTCGTATAAAAAAGTGAACAGACGTGCCAGAGAAATCTTGTGCGTCTGCCCTGATTCGCGGTACAGCCAGTCACAGAAACGCCAGAATCGGTTAAATGGATCGCTGCCAAGAATTAACGGCAGACTGTGACTAAAACGCGATGAATTGGCGATCATGTCCCAGTAACGTGCAAATCTCTGCAGCTGCTGCATGGTTTGAAAATCGAGATCGTGGTTCTGTAACAACTGATAGGGTGCCAGCGTGGCGTATCGCATGCCGTAGCTTTCGGTATGGCGAATAATATTGGTGCCTCTCAGTCGTTTTAATATGCCAACCTGTATCTCGTGTGGCTGAAGGCTTACCAGCCGGTTAAACCCCTCTGCAAAGCTCTCAAGGGTCTCACCCGGGAGCCCGACAATTAAGTCGGCATGAATGTAAGCCTGCGTTTCGTTGCGCAGCCATCGCAGGTTTTCAAGGGTTTTTTCTTCGTTTTGCCTGCGACTGATTGTCTGTTGCACGGTAACGTTAAAGGACTGAATACCCACTTCAAATTGTAGTGTTCCCTGCGGGAAATTTTTTAGTGCCGCTTTAAGCTCGGCAGGCAACTTGTCGGGAATAACTTCAAAATGCACAAACAGATCATCATCAAGCCGGTTCAGAAAAAATTCCAGTATGGCAATGCAATTCTGCGCTTTAAGGTTAAACGTTCGATCGACAAACTTAAATTGTCTTGCGCCGCGCTGATAGAGGCGTTCCATATGTGACAGGAACTCAGGCAGATCAAAAGGTTTTGCTGTTTTATCAAGTGCCGACAGGCAAAACTCGCACTTGAACGGACACCCCCGCGATGCCTCGACATATAGCACCCGGTTGGCAATATCTTCATCGGTGTAGTGATCGTATGGAAACACCAGACTCTTCACAGGCGGGGTTGCCGCTTCGATCACCTTTGCAGGGGCTGGCAGCGGACTGATCAGGTCTCTGCACAGATCGCGGAAGGCAAAGTCTGCCTGTCCGGTGATCAGGTGGTCACTATGGTGGAATATTTCCGTATCGTTGAATTCATAACTGACTTCGGGGCCACCGATCACAATAGTGATGTCGGGTCGAACGTTTCTGATCAGTCCGATTACTTCCGTGGTTTGAGAGATATTCCAGATATAAACACCGAAACCGATAATTTCAGGGTTTAGTGACAGCAGCTGCTCGACAATGTCGATTGGCCGCTGATTGATAGTAAATTCTTTTAACGCAGTGACCTGAGTTAACTCCTGCATATGTGCGAAGAGATAACGCAGACCCAGTGATGCATGAATGTACTTTGCATTCAATGTGCAGAGCACAATATGATTTTCGGACAGGTGCTCCGTTGTTATCGGCTCACGTGTTCTGAATGCAACCGGAGCAATATTGCCGGTGTTCATTGGTGGTGATTACCGGAATATACTAACTGCTTGCCGCCCAGTCCCAGTACAGTTCTCTTGCCTGTCTGGCAACAGGTCCGGCCTGCAGGTGCCTGTCTTCAAGTTGTGTTACCGGGGTGACCTTGGAAAGATTACCCGTGGCGAAAATTTCATCGGCGGTTCTGAAGTCGTCGAGAGACAACGTGCACTCATGAACTTTCATGCCGTCTTCGCTTAGCAGCTTTGCCACTCGTTGACGGGTAATACCGTTTAAAAACGTGCCGTTCGGTAC
>CAYZVB010000070.1:0-18544 GCA_964481315.1 uncultured Granulosicoccaceae bacterium | reverse complement strand
GCAGATGCACAGGATTCGCCGCCACTTCAGTTGAGTCGAAGTTAAACACCTTAGACAGTATTTTAAATGCAAAGCGCGTCGACAGACCGGTCATGCCTTCGTCAACGCCGGCAGAATCACGATACTCCTGAATAGACTTGGCTTTTGGATCAGTGTCTTTCAGGTTTTCACCATCATACACACGCATTTTTGAATAGATGCTTGAGTTTTCAGGCTCTTTAAGTCTCGACAGCGCAATAAACTGCGCTAGCATTTTTAGCGTGTCAGGGGCACAGTGTGCGTCCGTCAGTGAACTGCTCTGCAACAGCTTTTCATAAATGCGTACTTCCTCAGAAACACGCAGGCAGTACGGTACCTTGACAATAAAAACACGATCAATAAATGCTTCGTTATTTTTATTGTTGCGGAATGTCTGCCACTCCGATTCGTTAGAGTGCGCCATGATGACACCGTCATACGGAATGGCACCAATGCTTTCAGTACCGTTGTAGTTACCTTCCTGCGTAGCGGTTAACAGCGGGTGCAACACCTTGATAGGTGCTTTAAACATCTCGACAAATTCCATCAGTCCCTGATTGGCCAGACACAGCGCTCCGCTGTAGCTGTAAGCATCAGTATCACTTTGCGGAAAGTCTTCGAGTTTGCGGATATCCACTTTACCCACCAGCGCGGAGATATCCTGATTGTTTTCATCACCCGGTTCGGTTTTGGAGACGCAGGTTTGATCGAGTATGGACGGGTACTTCTTGACCACACGGAATTGACTGATATCACCGCCGTACTCATGCAGCCGCTTAACTGCCCATGGTGACATGATGGTTTGAACATAACGCAGTGGTATGCCGTAGTCTTCTTCGAGAATAGTTCCGTCTTCCACCGGATCAAACAACCCTAACGGCGACTCATTTACCGGGGAACCCTTAAGACAATAGATTGGCTGGTTCTGCATCAGCGACTTCAAACGCTCGGCAAGTGACGACTTACCACCACCGACAGGCCCCAGCAGATAGAGTATCTGCTTTTTCTCTTCAAGGCCCTGGGCTGCGTGCCTGAAGTAGGAAACGATATTTTCTATCGCCTCTTCCATACCGAAAAATTCGGAAAACGCCGGATAGCGCTTAATAACTTTGTTAGAGAATATACGACTGAGCCGAGCATCTTTAGAGGTATCGATAATCTCCGGCTCACCAATCGCAAGTAACAGCCGCTCTGCCGCGGTTGCGTATGTCGACGGCTCATCTTTACAGAGCTGAAGGTATTCCTGCAGAGAGTATTCTTCCTGCTGCTTTTGTTCGTATCGCGATTGGTAGTGGTTAAATATACCCATCGAAAACACCTCTTTTATTTGCCAGCCCGTTCAGTGACAACTGTTGCTGTCACCTGTTTTATCGCACGCGTCGCTTACGTATTTGCCGGTTAAATACCGACATTGCAGTTTAATATCGTGCCTGCCCGAGCAGAGTTCAATAATACCTTTACAGGAATATTATCGAACCTCAGCTTTACAACGACTGACTACCGTCGGAGACTTCAAGCCTGCCGGTTTCGAGCAGTTGTTGCATTTTTGCTGTTCTTTCAGCCGCTGGAAGGTCTGCAAGTTCCTGTGCCGCCGTGTAGAACGTCGGGAAGTCCTGATTTGACTGATCAAACAGAGCCTGGAAAGCCGGTATGTAATCGTTATACGTAGCCACCGATACCAGACGCGCATTGTTCAGCTCCCGTCCGAACCATCCATCGTACCCCCTGTAACCGCCCCAGTTTCGTTTCAGGGTCTCATAATCATTACGCAGTTCAGCAAATCTTTCTGCTTTTTTCTGTCGCATCACGGTTTCATCAGCACCGGAATCGAACAGCGTTTGCAGATCATTTCGGGTACTTCTCAAAAGCGCAATAAAATCTTCCTGGCGCTTGCGGCGAATTCTCAGTTCTGCCAGCTGTTCGGTTGAACCGTGCTGTTGCTGCCACAGTGCCAGTCCGGCCTGCTCTACGAACGAAGCAAACGATTCATTAAACGTGCTGTCATCACCCACGTAGAGTTGCTGGTGAGCCAGTTCGTGAATTAACAATGAAACGATACCGGTATCGCTGCGATTTAGCATGGTATTCAACAGCGGATCGGCAAACCAACCCAGCGTTGAATACGCCGTTGCCCCGTTGATGGCTACATCAAGGCCACTGGCGTCGAGCTCTTTCGCATACTCTCTGGCATCTTCATGTGCATAGTAGCCACGATACGAAACACAGCCTGCAACCGGAAAACACCATCTTTTAGGCGCAAACGAAAACTCCTGTGCCGCCACGACATTCCACGTCACAAAACTGCGCCTGGTGTCGTAAAAAGAAGTGTAGCTTTCATTGTCAGGCAGACCGA
The DNA here is from genome assembly GCA_964481315.1 of uncultured Granulosicoccaceae bacterium. Taxonomy (GTDB): domain Bacteria; phylum Pseudomonadota; class Gammaproteobacteria; order Granulosicoccales; family Granulosicoccaceae. The sequence goes on along the minus strand of CAYZVB010000070.1, from coordinate 16,173 downwards.
GCGTATCAATAGCAAAGTCTCTTGCCTGCAAAGCGAGTGTCAGGCGTCGACGCAAGCCTTCGTCAACGCTTTCATCGGTTGTCACTTCATTGACCGGTTGTTTACCCATCACTATGCGCATGTGTCCGGATACAATCTGCGAATAATATCCAATGCCCGCACAACCACTAACAGCCGTCAAAAGCCCAAGCACACAGGCCATACGCAGTGCTTGTTTCAGGTGCTTAATGCGCGTTGAGTAAGTCATAGTAAAAGCTCAATTTCGTGGACAGTGTATACTCATCATTAAGCAGATACCTCCCACCTCACCAGCTTAATGACATTACCACCAGACTTTCAACCGGACGAGCGATTGGATTGCTACCTCGTCGGTGGCGCCGTGCGCGACCAGTTGCTCGGTCTACCCATCAAGGATCGTGACTGGGTAGTGATAGGCAGTACACCTGAACACATGCAAGAATTGGGTTACCGAGCGGTTGGAAAAGACTTCCCCGTATTTCTGCATCCCGTCACCCGGGAGGAATATGCGCTGGCGCGCACCGAACGTAAAACCGCTGCCGGTCACGGTGGGTTTGAATTCAATACAGCCCCGGATATTACCCTTGAGGAAGACCTGATCAGGCGCGACCTGACCATCAACGCAATTGCGCGAACAACCGACGGCGAAATCATCGACCCGTACCACGGTGTTACCGACCTTGAAAACCGAATTCTGCGGCACGTTTCTGAAGCTTTTGCCGAAGACCCGCTGCGCGTGTTGCGGGTGGCCAGGTTCTGCGCACAGTTAACGCCCTATGGATTTACCCTAGCCCCCGAAACAATCGAGCTTATGCGGCAGATAGGGCTGTCCGGCGAACTCAATGCACTGACGCCTGAACGGGTGTTTGCCGAACTCGAGCGTGCACTAGGTACACCAGCGCCGCAGCAGTTTTTCACCGCACTGCGCAGCAGCAGCACGCTGAGTTACCTGTTTCCGGAAATCGACCGACTTTTCGGCGTGCCGCAACGGGCAGAGTATCACCCCGAAATTGACTGTGGCGTGCACACCATGATGGTGCTCGACCAGGTCTGCCGGCTCAGTGACGATACAGCGACAAGATTTGCGGCGGTTTGCCACGATCTTGGCAAGGCTACTACTCCGGCTGACTTACTGCCCCGCCACCACGGCCATGAAGAGCGCGGCGCAAAGATCACCACTGAGCTTTGTCGGCGTCTGCGCGCGCCGAAACAATTCCGCGAACTCGCAGAACTCACCGCCCGCTATCACACACACTGCCACAACGCTTTTGAACTGCGCACCGGCAGTCTGCTGAAACTGTTGCTAAACCTCGATTCGCTGCGCCGGCCCGACCGATTTGCGCAATTTGTGCTGATCTGTGAAGCCGATTGTCGCGGCAGGCTCGGGCGTGAGCAGACGCCCTATCCGCAGGCCGACTATCTGCGCGAGGCCCACCGCTGCCTGCAACAAATCGACTACGGACAAATTGCGCAGCGCCGCCAGGGCTCGGACAATGTAGCGGAACTGATTAGACGGGAACAGCTGCAGGTACTCGCCGGGTTTAAGAAGCGCTATGTTCGCAACCCGGACGACCGCGCCCGATCGTGAAAACCCGACATCGCCCGGACCACATCTTCGCGGTCTCGCAGCGGACTTTTACGCGGGAAATGCGAGCGTAGAAAATCCATCTGATCAGCCAGCACGCGCTTGCTTTTCAGATAAATATACTCGGCATGAGTCGGCCGGAACGGTATTGCCAGCAACTCCATGCCTGCCTGTTCGGGTGTGCGGCCAGCCTTGTGGTTGTTGCAGCGCTTGCACGCTGTAACCACATTCTGCCATTTGTCTTTACCACCCTGTGATAGTGGCGTGACGTGATCGCGCGATAAATCAGAGGTATTAAACCGTTTGCCACAGTACAGGCAGAGCTGTGCATCGCGCTTAAACAGCGTGCGATTAGACAGAGGTGGAATGTACCCCTGCACCAGTGTGGTGTTGGTGCCGTGGGTGGCGACGATGGCATTGACCTCGAGTTCACTGCGCAGCCCGGTGCGGGCGTTGATTCCTCCACGCAACTTGTAGACACAGGAGCCAAGGCAGTACGCCACTCTGCCCGAGTGGTAAAACCGCACGGCATCCTGATAATTTATCCACTCAAGTGGCATCCCCGACGCATCGGTACGGAGAACCTGCTGCGAAAGATCGTGCACGAACAATTACCGCTTCTTATACCGAAGTGCACGTAGTAAAACTGCTAACGGCAAAAAATGCAACTTTACCGCCGCGCCGGATGCCGACAAATATCCGGCGCAGCCTGAATAAGCGACCTGGATTGTCCGTTCAAAAATCTCAGGGTTTGAAAACTTCGGCCTGCGGATCGAACGCAAACCAGGCGAAAGCGAAATGCACGCCTTTGTCGAGCTGTTCGAGTTTTTTGCCTTTCAACGGACCGGACTCGGCAATGCCGAAAATATTCCACACCGATCCGGTTTCAGCGTCGACTGCAGTACCTTCTTTCAGCTCAAAACTGAGCTTTTTATCATCGACAACGGCGCTGTAAATTGCTGCTGAAGGAATGAGCCGCGACTCACTGATTCTGGCTTTATCGAGCGCAGAGTTCATCGACTCGAATGAAAAAACGGTCACCGGTGTCGCGGCAAACTCGGTATTAATGACCGGTTGCTCTGTAAGCGTCGACAGCCCGAACAGCAACGTCGAGTCGTTTTTGTTTAATGCCAGTACCCGCTCCATTGGTGGCAGACGATCATCAGTTTTACCGCGAAACAAAAACGGTGATGAATTGATATCGTCATAGCCTTCGTAGGGGTTGCGTCCGTAACTGCGTGACGTGCCGGTTTCCCGTGACAATACTTCTCCATCGGGATAGTTACGTTTGAAAATATCAAACGACACGATGTGTGAGGGCACCTGCTTCATGGTAACGCCGTTCATTTTTCCAACGATACCTTCACCGGTAAACTGCTGCCACCATGACTCTGTCTGACGATCGTACATCACCATGTCACTGCGTCGCAGTCGACCCGTGGTGCCAAAGTCGTATACCGTGCCATCGATAGTTCTGTCAAAAACAATTGATGCATTGCACAGCGGACAAAAAGTAACAGATACCGGCATACCGCCAACGGTGTCGTTTACGATCTCGTGCCATGTGAGTATTTGCAGCGGATAAGCTCTGGCAGTATCACCGATAGCCAGCGCGATGACCGGTTCGTTTTCACCAAGCCATTCCGACGCCTCGGCGTTATCAATAAACTTTGGATCGTCTATCGATGGAATACCATCTTTAGGTGGCCCGCCGGACATGATCTCTGAGAAATCGACCGATGAGTTTGTAAAGTCTGTTACCGGCCACTCAGCGGTATTATCAAACGCAATTGCACTTTGACCTGCCAGTACGGAAAGCAGAAGTAATGCGGTGCCCAGCGTCACCCCCAATGAATTGCCGCTGACGGTTCTTTCGAGTGTTCGTGTTCGCATAAGTTATTTACCTGTTGATCGCGACAGTGCTTTTTCAAAACGCTGCAGGATAGTATTCCCGCCAAAGTGCAGCACCACCAGGGCGATGATAACGCCGAGCGTATTGGCCAACGCATCTTTCATATCAAACCAGCGGTGCGGCAACGTGCTTTGAATTACTTCCATTAACATCCCCAGCGCCACAAAGCCGAACGCAGCAAGAAGCCGGTGTCGCGATGATTTAATCAGTTGTCCAAACCAGCCCGTCAACAACCCGTAGGCCAGCAAGTGGTTTACTTTGTCTCCAAACGAGGCGTCTACCTGTGGCAGGCTCAAATCAGCCACCGACACGTAGACAATGAATATCAGCAGGCCACAACCCAGCGCCCACCAAACTCCCGGATACTTAAAGTCAGACATAGAATCCGGCACTCAGTTCAACAACAACGGCTGGCACAAATGATCACCGCTTCGCAAAAGACAGGACGACTGCCAGCGGAAACCGATTAGAGAATGACGGCAATGATTACCGTGAGTGCGACGCCAATCGCGATATGGGTAATCGGAGAAATCCACAGCAAGTGGTTTATCGGCACTTTTTTAATCAACGCATAGGCCATTACGAGTGCATTCATGAACACAATTAGCAACAGCACCCGCAGGCCGACAATCAGCGCTTCGTCGCTCCATTTGATTTTACTCTGCCCCTCTATCACCAGCCCTACCAGTCCGTAAACCAGATAAAAGCCGGTAAGGACCACAGGTGCCAGCAGGCTGATAAATTGTAAAACGGGCGAGATTTTAGGGGGTGTTGTGGTTTGACCAGACACTAGTATCTTCCTGTCTACCGGTGGTATTTTACCGCGGCCGGTGCTGTGATTTCGGGAACGCATTGCCGCACGGACAGTCCAACGGCTACACCGACGATTACGATCTGTATTGCATACGGATCATTAACGTGAATTTCAACACCAGCAAAGTAGAACAGAAATGAAGAAGCCACTGAATTCAGTATCACAACCCCGTTTCCTTATTGTATCTGCCCTGCTGTACGCTGTAACTCTGCTGTGCAACCCTGCGCTGGCGAATGATGCCACTATTGTCGATGTAAAAATACAGGCATCCGGCGGTGACAACAGTTTTCGAATTGATGTCACGCTCGAACACGCCGACGAAGGCTGGGATCACTACGCCAACCGCTGGGACGTACTGGATGAAAACGGCGAACTGCTGGGGTCACGAACGCTGCACCACCCGCATGTTAACGAACAACCATTTACCCGCAGCCTGACGCTGACTATTCCAGAGTCGGTAAAAAAGGTGACGATTGTAGCCAGCGACTCCGTACACGGCGACAACAGCAAAACCGTGTCAGTTGACGTGCCGGACAGAAATTAGCGCACGATTACAGGCACTACAACAATCGCGACTGATCACCTTCGGCAAAACCGCTGAGCACCGGTGAAATATTTTTCGAAAAGCCGGCCACCATAAACCGCTCACCCATTTCCTCAGGCAACAGCACCTGTTTAAACTTACCGGTAGCGATCATCGAGCCCCGCTGATCGAGCTGATCAACCGCCTGCTGATGACGTTCCACCGCACCCAGCGACACCATAAACTGAGTCATCGTGGTGTAGCCTTCGAGTGCAAAACCGGTATTCACCGCAGCCTCTGCAAGTGCTGTAAAGTCGACATCGGCAGTGATGTCCTGCACACCCTGATAGATCAGCGGGTTATCGTGTACCTGATGGCGAAAAAAGCAACGTACCGACCCGCTCGAGCGCAGCGGCGAATAGTAACTTGAGCGATCACAGCCATAGTCACAAACCAGCACCGCGCCGGTATCAATAGAATGCGCAAGCGACTGCCACCACGGCATCACTACCGGACAAAATTCGGAGCGATAACCCGCCGTCAGATCTGTACCAATACTGCGTTCTATCAATTCAACCTGGCGGCTGGTGCCTTCATCCGATACATCGCAGGCAACAAACCCGTGTTGTTCGTTAAAGTCGATGCACTGCATTGTCACTCCGGCATCGGTCACGCCGAAACGCTGCACGGGAAACGCGTCAAACAATTCGTTGGCCACCACCACGCCGCGAAACTCTTCTATAAAACTGCTGACCCACTGCACGCGCGATGCAAGTGCCGGCGGCAGGCTTGTGCTTACATTCTGTTGTTGTGTGTGCTGTAAATCAGCACTGACATCAAGCAGGTAATAGTGCTCGGGCAGCGCACCCAGACGTTCGAGCTGTAACAACACATCAACCGCCAGTTGACCACTGCCACCGCCAAACTCAAGTATCGAACCGCCGCCAATTACGTTGAGCACCTCGGCACTTTGTGCCGCAATGCAATGCGCAAAATCCTGCGATAACTCCGGTGCAGTGACAAAATCACCGGCTGCACCAAGCTTGCTTAAACCGTTTACGTAATAACCAAGCCCGGGCTCGTATAAACAGCGATGCATGTACTCGGCAAACGGCATCGGGCCGTTTTCGGCGATGCTATCGGCAAGCAGCTGCGACAGCGCCTGGTTGATTTGACGCTGATCATCGTTCATTGCCACAAGCGCGTCGGTTGCCATGAGTCAGTCCTGCACCGGCTTGCGGCTGCCACGCTCAATAATAACCCCGATATCACTGGCCGCCGGAATCGCATCGGGCTTGTGTACGGTGACTCGCAGCCATGGCACCTGAAACTCGCTGCGCACCAGCTCGGCAATCTGTTCGGCAAGTGTTTCAATTAACCCGAAACTGCTGTCAGTGACAAACTGCATCACCCGGTCTGAAATACTTTTGTAATTCAGTGCATATTGAATATCGTCTGTGGCGCTGGCGCGACGAATGTCAGTAGCCATTTCAAGGTCGACGATAACCACCTGGCGAATCTCGCGTTCCCAGTCGTAGATGCCAATCACAGCATCGGTGCGCAAACCGGTTAGAAATATCGTATCCATAGAACTGTTGTGTTGTTTCAAGTGCGCTGCAGACTATCAGAAAACTCCTATAGCCGTTCCCCCGCCAACATGCCACAGTAGCTATTTGATTGAGGCAAGCCAATTACGCAATGACGGCAGCGAGCGCACGTAGTGATGTGCGAGTTGGGCTTTGCTGTACTGCTTAGCGGTAGCCACCGGACACGCAAGCCTCGCCTCGCAGCGGTCCACACACGGCGACTGCGGCTGCAGACGGAAAGTGGCACAGGCATGCATATCCGGCATGCGCTGATAACTTATCGCCTCTGCCGGACAGGCACTGACACACGGCTGAGCACTACATGACAAACACGGGGATTTCGTCTCTGCCATACCAGCGGCCGGCATCGGGCTGCTAATCCCGACAACCGCGCGGTAGGCAAACCAAAGCCCGGAGCGATCATTGATGCCGGTGCCAAGCGGCGATGGATGATGCCATCCGGCAAGCGCACCCAGTTGCTGCAACGGCGGGCACTCAGGCGGGGTATTCTCTGCCACAGCCGGAAACAGAATCTGCCAGTCTGTTGTTTGCAGATGCACCGACAATACCTGCGTTACCGTGTCAAACGCATACTCATCGACAGGATCACGCCGGTCCCGATAGTCGGCGGGCATGCATTGCCACATCTGCGGACCACTGTTGCCAACCAGCAGCAGCGCCTGCCAGCTATCCGACAGCTCAGCCTCACGCAGCACGCGGTTATCGAGCACTGCCAGCAGATCCAGGCCGGCTGACTGCAGCCGGGCGGCAATATTCTCGATTTCCGTGTCATTTTCTCTGCAATTTGGCATTGGATTTACCACAGAAGTTGCATATACTAGGGAGTTCTGCTTTTACTACGTGCGGAGTAGCACATGTCCAGAGTTTGTCAGGTTACCGGAAAGCGCCCAATGAGCGGTAACAACGTGTCTCATGCGAAAAACAGAACACGTCGGCGTTTCCTGCCCAATCTCCACACTCACAGATTTTGGGTCGAGGCCGAAAAGAAGTTTGTCACCCTCAAGGTGTCATCAAACGGCATGCGAATCATCGATAAGAAAGGTATCGACACGGTACTTGCCGATATCCGAAAGCGCGGCGAAAAGGTCTAGGAGCTGAATCATGAGAGATAAAATCAAACTGGTATCGTCTGCCGGTACCGGTCACTACTACACCACCACCAAAAACAAGCGAACCATGACCGGCAAAATGGAGATCAAAAAGTTCGATCCCGTTGTCCGCAAGCACGTCATGTACAAAGAAGCAAAAATCAAGTAGCGACGTCGTTTACTCGCTCACGCAGTGAAAGCACATGAAGCCCGGCAAGTCCGGGCTTTTTTGTGCCTGAACCAAGCAAAGGCGCCCGATCTCAACTATAAAAATAACTGGTAATTACCGCCTCTGCGCCTGCGCAGAGCAGCCTTTTATTTTCTCTGTAGTTTTCGGGATCCTGACATGCGCGCCGACAACCCGCCGAGTCTGTTGCAAGCCACTGATATTACTGTGTGTTATGGCAAACAGACTGCCATAAAAAGCGTTGATCTTGAGCTGGCCGCCGGCGACACGCTGGGACTGCTGGGACTGAACGGTGCCGGCAAATCTTCACTGCTGCGGGTTTTGGCCGGCGTAGCAGCACCGAAAAGCGGCACCCTGGTGGTTAACGGCCACGATATGCACAGTGACCCGCTCGCGGCCCGACGCTGCATTGGCTACGCGCCGGACAAACCACCGCTCTACCCCCAGTTTACGGTGCGCGAATTTCTGAGCTTTGCAGCCGGCCTGCGAAACATTAAAAAGCAGGAAATAGGTCGCGCCACAGACGATGCCATCGACAAATGCGGCCTGAGTGCCGTTGCCGGGCGAATCATCGGCAACCTGTCACACGGTTATCAGCAGCGCATTAACATTGCCCAGGCACTGATTCATAACCCTGGTGTACTGATTCTGGACGAACCGGCGAACGGCCTCGACCCCGCACAGCTGCAGGAAATACGAACACTGATTCAACAGATTCACCAGCATCACGCCACGGTGTTTTCAAGCCACCTGCTAGGAGAAGTACAGCAGGTGTGCAACCGGGTAGCGGTAATCAATGACGGCAGCAAAATGCTCGACATTCCGTTGTCCGAGCTCAACGACGACACCCATCCGACCTTTGAAGTTGTTCTGCAGGAAAGCGCAGCACAGACCGACCTGCAGGCACTGCCGGGGGTGGTGAGTGTTTGTTCGGTCGATGCGCTGCACTGGCTGGTGACCACTGATGCAGGCAGCGCCAGCGCGACCATCGAGCGCCTTGGCGAAGCACTGATGGCGCGTGGAATGCAGTTTCTGGAAGTTAATCCGGTGCGTAATCAACTGGAAAAACTGTTCAGTCAGCTAAAAGGCAATGGCGCTAACGTGGCACTTGGAGACACCCCATGATCCGTATCATTGCCATGAATGAACTGCGTGTCTACTGCCGGTCACCGTTTATCTGGGTGGCTGCAGCTGCATTGCAATTGATTCTCGGCTGGCTGTTCCTGTCAGCTACCGAGCAATTTACGCTCATACAGGACAGCGCCTCCCACCACCCTGCCAACGGCCTGAGCAATTTTCTGGTGGTGCAGTTTTTGGCCCCCGCCAGTGTCGTGATGATGATGGTCACACCGCTCCTGTGCATGAACCTGATTTCTGCCGAACGCCAGTCAGGGCGCTATGTACTGTTTACCGGGGCACCGGTTAGCGCAGCACAGATTGTGACTGGCAAATTTATCGCGGCACTGACCATACAAACCGGTATGTTGATCATTAGCATGACACTGGTTGCGTTGTTATCGATATTTACCACACTGGATATTCGGCACCTTTTCAGTGCTTATACCGGATTGCTGCTGTTTATTTCAGTAGCAACTGCAGTATCAATTTTCTTTTCATCAATCACGCGCCTGCCGGTACTGGCTGCGTTTGCCAGTTTTGCCACCCTGCTGCTGTTGTGGATGGCAGCCTCCTCTGGAGCCGCGGGCACCATTGGCTGGCTGGCTCCTTCTTATCACCTGACAAGCTTCATGCAGGGCTTGTTCGACTCGCGTGATATTGCCTATTTCATCTGCATGACTGCAATGCTGCTGACACTTTGCATCTGGCATCTCGATAAACTTAACCGGTTTACTTCAGGCGCTCAATGAAACAACAAATTCAACAGACACTCGGGCCTGCAATGCGGCCACTGCTAATTCTTGCGTGTCTGATCCTGCTGCTGGTGTTAGCACAACGTGTGTACTTTCAAACAGACATGACAGCCAACAGCAGACACACGCTGTTGCCGCAAAGCGTTGAAACGCTGGCTCTGTTTAATGAAGCAATTGATGTTGAAGTGTTTATTAACCCGCTCGACGGACAACGCGAAGCCATCACCTCACTGCTTGAAAAATACCGCGAATATAAGTCAGATCTGCAGGTACGCTTTACCGATCCGGCACTCGACCCGGCGCTCATGCGAAAGCTCAACATCGCACCCGGTGGTGAGATATTTTTTCGTGCAGGCACTCAGCTGCAACGTATTACCCAGGTATCGGAAACTGCCGTCACCATGGCGCTGCAAAGACTGGCTCGCACCACACCACCAACCGCTGTGTTCGTTACCGGGCACGGAGAGCGCGCTGTTAAAAGTACAAACAACGCAGACATCGGTATCTTTGCCGCACAGCTGCAGGAAGCCGGGTTTGTTATCGACAACATTAACCTGACCGAACACAATACCATCGACACATCAAATGGCATGCTGGTAATTGCCAGTCCGTTAAGCCGCTACCTGCCCGGCGAAGTGGCACTGATACTCGATTACCTGACTCGCGGTGGCAACATGTTGTGGCTTACCGAACCGGCCAGTGACGACGGTTTAAAAGCCGTTGAGCTTGAACTTGGCGTGATGCGATCACCTGGCGTTGTGGTGGATCTCGCCAGTCAAAACCTCGCCGTTGATCGACCCGACTTCGCCGTTGCCAATAACTATTCACCTCATCAGGCAACACAGGGATTTTCATCAGTCACACTGTTTCCACAGGCAAGCGCGCTGCAGTTACAACCAAACAGGGAATGGCGTGCAGCCGCACTGGTGCAGGCAGGTGAACAGGCCTGGACCGAAACCGGTGCGCTTAGCGGTCAGATTGCCTACGGCGACGACAAGCGTGAAATAGCCGGACCGTTTCCATTGATACTGGCACTGGAAAGAGAAAAGGCAGACAAGCTGCAGAAGGTACTGATTAGCGGTGACGGAGACTTTATTGCCGATGCATGGATTGCCAACGGCGGCAATCGCGACCTGGGCAATCGTTTGTTTAACTGGACCGCCGACGACAACGACCTGGTAGCGATTAGCGCACCTGCAGTGGCTGATAACCGACTCGATATGCCGGACACTGCCACTATTCTTCTGGTTGTGCTTTCCCTGCTATTAATTCCTGCAGCACTCTTCGCCACCGGTGGCAAGGTTTGGTACACACGTCGCTATGGCTAACGTTTTATTATCCAACAAAGTGATTAGCGTGGTTGCAGCATTATTGCTGGCCGGCATTCTTTTAGACGGAAAACTCTATAACCGTCTGCCGCAAAGCACAGGCATCTATTCTATCAGTGCCTATCCTGACGTGGCCGTTAGCAAAGACAACCAGACCATTATGAAGTTTAAGCATATGGACGGACGGTGGCATCTGACCGAGCCATTTGTTGCACCGGTACACGCTTCGCGTGTCCAGCCACTTCTCGATACCAACACGCAAACGTTAAGAAGCTACGAATTGTCCGAGCTCGACAACGGACAACTGTTTAACAATAGCGTGCAACTTGAAATCGATAACCAGCTGTATCAGATCGGGCAGCTGGAACCGGTCAGCAAAATGCGCTACACACTGGCTAATAACCGGGTCTATCTTCAGGCAGACCATGTTTTGCCATTGTTGCGTGCCGGGCAAAAGGCTTTTGTTGATCTGACGGTTTCAGGCACCGTCACCAGCGTGCAGATCAATGATAATAATTTACCGGACGTCTCTGCCTGGTCAAATCTCGACGCACTGGGCCTGATTACACCGGAGCAAGTCAGCGGTCAGCCACTTGCCGTCATTACCGTCAATGCAAAAAAATCCGGTATCCGCAGCTTCCAGCTGTATGCGGTTGACGGTATTGCCGCACTGCTGAACGAATCGGGAAAATACGGTTACCTGTTTAGCGCCAGGCAGGCGGAAACGCTGGGGTTAACTGACTTTCTTTAATCCGACGAGACGCATTGCAATCGAGAGGTAAAACTGCGTTTATAATCGTGCTTTCACTGACGAGTGCGGTCCTGCACGATGCCTGAGCTCCCTGAAGTAGAAACAACGCTGCGCGGTATTACGCCGTATTTACTCGAGCACACCATTAACAATGTGGTGGTCAGAGAAAGCAGACTGCGCTGGCCGGTGAGCCCGGAGCTTTTAACCCTAAAAAACAAAACGGTAACAGCGCTTAACCGGCGTGCAAAATACCTGATCATTTCACTTGCCGGAAAACAGACAGAACACATTATTGTTCACCTGGGGATGTCCGGCAGCCTGCGCATTGTTGATGACAACAGCGAACTAAAAAAGCACGATCACATCGATTTTAATATTTCGTCCGGCAGAGTTTTACGCTACCACGATCCGCGTCGCTTTGGTGCGGTGTTGTGGACCGATGCGCCGGTTGAGCAGCACGTGCTGTTGCGTTCACTCGGGCCTGAGCCGTTATCTGACAACTTTACAGGAAAGCATTTATTTAACGCTTCCCGCAAACGCAAAGTTGCGGTTAAAAACCTGATCATGGACGGTCATGTGGTGGTCGGCGTTGGAAATATTTACGCAAGCGAAGCGTTGTTTCTGGCCGGCGTCAGACCCGGTAAGGCAGCCGGAAGAGTCACAGCCATTCAGTTTGACGCGATTACCGCGGCAATTAAAAAAGTGCTGGCACAATCAATTAAACAGGGCGGTACCACACTGCGTGACTTTGTTAACTCAGACGGACAACCCGGATACTTTCAACAAACACTCAACGTCTACGGCAGGGCTGATGAGTTGTGCCATGTTTGTGGCGGCACAATTAAATCAAAGGTTATCGGACAGCGTTCAACGTTTTACTGCAGCAACTGCCAGAATTAACTGCCGGTATAATTATTTGTCGCCGCCATTGACCGCCATAATGCGGTGATATTTTTCCAGTAGCTGATCTTTGCTTTCGACATGATCCGGATCAAACGGAATGCAGTCTACCGGACACACTTCAACGCACTGTGAAGTTTCGAAGTGCCCGACACACTCGGTGCACAACGCCGGGTGTATTTCATAGATTTCTATGCCCTGCGTAATAGCCCCGTTGGGGCATTCAGGCTCACAGGCATCACAGTTGATGCATTCATCAGTAATGATCAATGCCATATATACCGCCTTATTTCTTTAGCGCCTGTTCGACCAGCGGATCAACAAACGGCGATACATCACCACCCAGTGCAGAGATTTCCCTGACCATACTCGATGACACAAACGTATATTGACTGGCCGCGGCAACAAACACCGTTTCAACATCCGGGTTGAGCTGGCGGTTCAGGTTTGCCAGCTGCACTTCATAGTCGAAATCCGACACTGCGCGCAGGCCACGCACAATGACCGAAGCACCGACTTTATCAGCACAATTTACCATCAGACCGTGAAACGACGTTATTTCGATATTGGGACAATGCGCCAGCACCTTGCCAGCCAGTTCACTGCGTTGCTCAAGATCGAAGTAAGGTTTTTTACCCGGGCTTTCAGCCACCGCCAACACTACCCTGTCGAACATTTTGGCCGCTCGCGTTGCAACATCGATGTGACCACGGGTAACCGGGTCGAATGTGCCGGGGTAGATAGCTGTGATTTCCAAAAGAAACGATCCTTTGCGAGAGTTTTTAGCATGATTACACGGGCGTTACCCTACTGCAATTCTGCGCTTAGCCATGCGCCATCTTAACGCGATAAAGCAGCAGCCTGACATCACCGGCAACTTTCTCACGCTCTACCTGCCATCCTGCCGGCGGCGGTGGGAAGTCATCGCGTTTGCCGCTCTCGACAGCCACCAGAGCATTGTCAGCCAGCACACCCGACGCGTCCAGCGCCGTCATTGCCTGCGGCTGTAAATGCTGTTCGAACGGCGGGTCGATTAACGCAATATCGATTGCGCTGCTGTTACAACCCGTACTGTTGGAAACCACACTGTTACAACTATGCGCCAGCCCCTGCATGGCATTAACACACGCGACGGTCACATTGTCGATGCCGAGTTGCGCAATGTTGTCGTTAAGCACTTTGCAAACGCTGCGCGATTGCTCAAGCAATACGGCGTGTGCAGCGCCGCGTGAGACACACTCAATACCCAACACACCGCTGCCGGCAAACATATCGAGGCAATGACTGCCGGGCAGCGAATCGTGCAGCCAGGAGAACAACGTCTCGCGAAGCCGGTCTCCGGTTGGCCGCAGCCCGGGCGCATCGGGAAAGCTGATCCGACGACCGCGCAGGGTACCGGCAATAATGCGTACCGTGTTGCTGGATTTTTTCACCTGTTCCGCCCTTTGCACATGCTAAAAACCTTTACCAAAGATAACCACCGCAAGCCCGCAGCGGATGCTACGATATCTGCTTGCGCAGCACCAAAGTAATCACCACCGCGTACGACAACAGCACCGGAATCAAAGTCAATCATGGGTATTTTCAGTTTTCTAAAAAAGAAGGATAAAGTCACCGCCGAGCAACCGGTGGCAGATCCCGTTAGCACTGAAGAAACGCAGGTACCCGGTGATCAGATTGAGACCAGCGAACCTCTCGATACGCGTTTAAAAAAATCACGCAGCCGGTTTGCCGGCGGTCTGCTCGATTTCCTCGGTGGTCGTACCAAAATAGACGAAGATCTGCTCGACGATCTTGAAGCCCAGCTCATTATGAGCGACATCGGCGTGGCAACCGCAGAAAGAATTATTCCGGCAGTCAGACAGTCTGCACGCAACAACGCCGAACCCGACCTGCAAAAGCTTCTGCGACAACAATTAATTGAAATTCTGCAACCGTGTGAACAGGCGCTGCAGATACCTGAAATGTCAGGCCCTTTTGTACTGTTAATTGTTGGCGTCAACGGCGCCGGTAAAACCACCACTATCGGTAAAATTGCGCGCCAGCTGCAAAACGGCGAGAAGTCAGTACTGCTTGCCGCCGGCGACACCTTCCGCGCTGCCGCTGTCGAGCAACTACAAACGTGGGGACAAAGAAACAACATACCGGTGGTGGCGCAGGGTACCGGTGCGGACTCCGCGTCAGTAATATTCGATGCCGTGCAGTCTGCCAAAGCAAAGGATATCGACGTTGTCATCGCCGACACAGCGGGCCGCCTGCATACCCAGGCAGGACTAATGGATGAACTGGCCAAAGTCGCCAGAGTGATTAAAAAATTCGACGACACAGCGCCACATGAAACACTGCTGGTACTCGATGGTACAACCGGTCAGAACGGTTTAAATCAGGCACGTGAGTTCAGCGCCAAAGTGAATGTTACCGGACTGGTAGTGACCAAACTCGACGGTTCGGCGAAAGGCGGTATGTTGTTTACCCTTGCCGATGAACTCAAACTTCCCATCCGCTTTATTGGTGTGGGAGAAGGCATATACGATCTTCGCGTGTTTGAAGCAGGTGACTTTGTCGACGCATTGCTCGGTGACACCTCACCTGACGGAAGCATACACGGCAGTTAACCTACATGATTCACTTCAATCAGGTGACAACCCTTCTCGACGGACAGACGCTTTTTCAGGACATCAGCTTCTTTTTACCCAAAGCCTCCTATACTTACGTGTACGGAGAAGATGGCTCGGGAAAGTCGACACTGCTGCGTATGATCGCCGGGGAACTACCGCCGACGCAGGGCACTGTTACAGTCAACGGTATGGAATTGCATACTCTGCCAGCCGATCGCCTGCCTTATTACCGGCGGCAGGTAGGCTGGGTAGAAAGTCAGCCGGCACTGCTCGACAATCTCAGCACTGCGGCTAACGTCAGGATGCCGCTTGAGATCGCGGGGCTTGACCGGCGTGGCATCAGAGAACGTACCGCAGAAATTCTGGAGTTGCTCGGGCTTACCGTGCTGGCCGACGTACCGGCCAACCGACTGAATGCAGACCAGCGCTGGCTGGTACTGTGTGCACGTGCAACGGTACACAAACCTGCTGTGCTGCTAATTGATGAGCCGGCCATGGCAATCAGCGATGCAACAGCAGACAGGCAGCGCGAACTGACGGAGCATCTGACCGAAAACGGCACCACCACGGTGGTTGTCACAGACCCAAATAATATTCCGGCAGTTGCTGCCAATGCAGGCAGGCTGGAACTGACACAAGGCAGAGCGTTCTTTCATGAACACACATCTTCAGCGGAGTCACATCAGTAGTTTCAACCGCCCTGTCCTGCTGCGGCTCAGGCAGTTCCTTCGCCGCTCACCCTTCCACACTTTTGTGCAGTTTGTACGAGACGCAAAGTCATATAAAGCCCGACATCTGATCGGCCTTGTGCTCGGTACCCTGTTGCTTGCCCTGCCGGCTGCCGGCTACCTGCTTGCAACACTCTCAGGTTCAGTGACTTCCAACCTGGCCATGACACGCACAATCAGTGTGTTCCTAACAACCAGCGAAGCGTTGCCTACGGTGACGGTGTCTATAAATCCGTTGACGGC
>CAYZVB010000069.1:4757-18796 GCA_964481315.1 uncultured Granulosicoccaceae bacterium | reverse complement strand
TCGGCATCAAGAATTACCGGAGAGGCACCTTCTACATAAGTGACGCTATCATTGAAAGAAGCATCAAAAGTGCGATCGATGGTACCGTCGCTATTGACTCTGGTAACAAACAGTTGTTCTGACCCACCGTTAACCACAGAACCTGTGATTATCAGATTGTCTGCCGAATCAATAGAAATTTTATCAACCTGACCGCTTCCGGTTTCAAGAAGTGATAGTTGCCCTGCAGTGCCGAAAGTCGTGTCATCGGTACCATCGGCGTTCAGGCGAACCACGTATGCACCGGTGTCGTCCTGGGCAGTTAGTACAATTTTTCCATCCGACTGCAATTCAACGCCATGGAAAGAATCGTCTCCGGAACCGATCGCGATAGTTCGGCTGCCAGTGGTGTTAAATGTATTGTCCAGCGTTCCGTCGGTATCGAAACGAATGACGGCAGAGTCGGTTGTGGTGCCGGTATCCGTATAGCCTGCCAACAGGATTTTTCCGTCCGTTTGCAGCGCCATATCGTAGGCCCAGTCATAGTTGTTGCTGCCATTCAATGCGGCCGTAGCGATGCCATCACCGCCACCAAAAGTAGTGTCCAGGCTGCCATTTGCATTTAGTCTGACAACAGCGATATCCGGCGCTGGTGATGTTGGCACAACCCAGCCACCCAGTAATATCTTTCCATCCGGCTGTACAAGCGTTTTGTAGGTAACGTCGATATTTCCATTGAAATCAATGACGGCGATGCCGTCAGTATCAAAGGTAGTATCGGGGGTGCCGTCTGTGTTGAAGCGCCAGGCTGTAATATCGTAATTACCACTGTTTACGCTATAACCGGTGGCGACAACTTTGCCGTCCGGTTGCAACGTTATTCCATTGGAAAGTGACTGTGTCCCACCGACGTCAGTGACTACATAACCGGTAGTGGCAAATGAAGTGTCAGGTGTGCCATCTGCGTTGTATCTTGCGACCAGAGACTTTTCAATACCTCCATCCTGCGTATAGCCACTGACATAGATATTACCGCCCGGATCTATAGTGATAGATCTGAACAGGTTGTAGTTACCGTCACCGAAATCTCCGGTGATAAATCCGTTTCCTCCGCCGAACGAGGTATCCAGTGTACCGTCAGTGTTGTAGCGGACAATCAGTGCTGTGGTATCTGTTCCATTGTTATATGTACCACTTACCAGTATTTTTCCGTCGTTCTGAATAACGGTATCGTAGCCTGTGACATCGCCGGAACCGACGGGGTTGTGAAGGGTTGTTCCATCGGGCAAATCAAGCACTGGCTGATCATTGACTGAATTGACTGTTACAGCAATGGTATCTGAAAGGTCAGCCTGGTCGCGTGCTATTGACTGTATTTCCGCAGGGGTGAGGGCGCGGCTGTATATTCGGGCATCGTCGATCTTACCGTTAAAATCGAAGTTTCTTTCTAGCGGGTCTGCATGTGCACCGATGCTGGTGAGTGCGTACCAGCCTTCGTAACTAATAGAATCGGCGTAGTGGCTGTTTGCGACCAGTTGACCGTCGAGGTAAATATACTGTGTGTCGTTGACATCGTCGAACACAAAGGCAACATGGTGCCACTGATCATCTGCCAGGTCAGTAGTGGTGCCGGTACCCGTGTACTGGAGTGCAGTGCCGTCATAGAATGCACCCACCAGGCCGTTTGCAGGATCGTTCACCCGCAGAACAACATTGTTGTCGATTGAAATCACTTCTCCGGCACCGGTCGCGGACCCGGACATATTCACCCAGGCTGCCAGAGTCACACTGGACGGGTTGGAGAATGTAGATGGGGTGGTTACATAGTCACCGTTGCCATCCAGAGTTAGCACGTTACCGCGCGTGGCGTCCGGCGGTGTCAGCGCAGCGTTGCCGGCATTAGTACCGTTTTGTGCCACACCGGCAGAGGTGTCGTCGTAGTTACCTTCAAACTCATAGCGTGCATCTAAATCAGCACTTAGGGAGGTGTCGACGGTAATTGTCGGTGTTCCCGAATAACCATTGTCAGGTGTGTATAACAATCCGTCCAGTGCAGAATTAATGTCGGATACGGTACCCTGCATGGTAATAGCATTACCGCCATCCGATCCTTCGATAATGGTAATTCCGGTGGTCCGCGCCAGCGTAAATGTACCTGTTAGTCCGTTATCTATTGAGACCTGTACCAGGGTATCCTGGGGGACGAGTTTGTCGTCTATAGAAATCGCGTTACCCGCAGCAACACTGAATTCAATGGCCACATCTTCATCAGTAATCTGCGCACCCGGAACGGTCTGAGACAGTTCCAGTGCGTCATTCACCGCGATAGGAATTATTTCGCTGTACGTATTGCTGGCCGCATCGGTAACTTCAACAGTAACATTATGGGCCGCAGCATTCTCGTAGTTAAGCTGTGAGCCGTCGAGTACGGTTATTTCGCCGGTGTCCGGGTCGATGGTAAAACGCCCGCTGGCATTGTCTGTCAGGTCGTATGAGTGATTTGAAATTACCTCTCTGGCATCCCACTCGACAATGAAACTGTAGGTTGAAGTGGCTGCGTTGGTATCACGCCAACTGCCGGAATCGTAGGTCAGGCGCGCAAAGTCCTCGTTTACCGAATCGGCATTGGGTTCCATGATGATGCCGTCGTCGAGCCAGTTGGTGTAAAAACCGGCCTGCGCGCTGCCTGTCTCGCCGCCACTCCAAAACATAGCATCGTCATTCTGTACACCATCACGATACCAGTGCCAGGCACCTTCACTGTTTTGATCGCTGGCACCGATCCATATATCTTCCGGTGTACCCAGTGTATTGGCAATTTCTCTGACTACGTCGTTTTCATAAGCACTGTCGATGGTCACCAGTTGACCACTAACCCCATTCAGGGTTGCCGCAGTGGCCAGCCAATTGGCTGCCCACCATGGGTAATCACCTTCCACACGCTGGTAAAATTTTCCGGTTGCTGCGTTATAGGAGAGTGTGGAATCGGTACTTAAAATAGTATTAACTGATGCTGGCACCTGGATAATTCTGATATCACCAATGACCGGACCGCGTGAACCGGATTCCAGTAAAGACGCGAAAGTCAAATCAGTTGAGGCAGAGTCGGCCACAAACGTCATCGAACGTTGTTCCCACAGTAGATTGGTGGGTGACCAGCTATCGGGCTTTTCTATATGAAAGTCCTGAGACTGACTGCCTGCGGAGAGTCGCAGGTCAGCCTCAGTGGTGGTGCCCTGAAAGTTGGCGGTCATGGCAAAGATAATCTGGTACTGCGTGCCGGCTACAGTTTGCAGTGTTTGCTGTATTGCTCCTGGTGCCGTTCCATTCAGGTCAATTGCTGTACCACCCAGCGGTGAGTCAGCCCACCCACCTTCAAGATCGACATTACCGGAAATCACTGTCCAGCTGCCGCCAGCGCCGCCTATCGTCTGTCCGTTGAGGATATTTTGATAAGCAGTTGCCCCTGCGTATGTGAATGAGCCATCGGTGACAATATCATTGTTTAGTTCTGGAACAGATGGCAGGACAAAACCTACCGAACTGCCATTGGCGGCATTCTCATCAACGTTCAAGTCAGTGATCGGCGTACTGGTAGTAAAACCGCTGCCTGTCGCGTGTCCGACAGAAAGCCTGTTATTGGTGGTGCCTTCGGTAACAATATCTACTACTTCGCTGGAACCATTAAACTCCATTTGCCAGTTGGCCAGTAAACCCGTCGGTAGGGTAGATCCATCCAGCTTGTGTCGGAAGTTCAGGGCGATGTCAGCTTCACTACGCGCGTAATCCCATATGCGTACATCGTAGAGTGTGCCCTTAAATACCTGTGATGTATCAAATGACCCTCCAACGCTATCCTGCTCCTGTCCGAATACCAGACTACCGGTGCCGGCTGATCCGTCCAGCGTTTGGCCTGTGGCAATGCCCGTGCCGCTACTCACGTTTTCACCGTCTACATACAGTTTCCATTCTCCGTTCGGATTGTCCCAGCTGACTGCAACAGCGTGAATCCTACCATCGCGCAGTGAATTGAAATCGAACCCGGAAATCCCGAAAATGGTAAAGTTGTCTATAGTGACTTTTGCGGATCCGTCTGTTTCAAGAACAATATTGACGTCGTTTCTGGCAGGGCCTCCGACATAGTTGAACAACACAAGCGGTTCACTTGAAGTGGTGGAGAATGAAATTTCTGCTGTAAATTCGGCTAAACCGCCGAGAATTGCTCCACCGTCGGCTGCCTGCAAATAAGCGTCGTTACCGCCGTCCAGGTTCAATTCAATGCCACTGGAGAGATCCGTTGGTGTACTGTCCAGTTCTATGGCCGGATCGACGGTTACAGACAATACCTTGCTAAAGGTATTACCTTCCGGGTCTGTTACCTCGACAGTGATATTGTGTGAAGTGGCCGTTTCGTAGTCAATGTTAAAGCCGTTCTCAACAGTGACTTTTCCTGTTTGACTGTCGATAGCAAACCTGCCACCGGCGTTGTCAGTCATTTCGTACGTAAAGGCCGTAAGTACTGAAGTCGCATCCCACTCAATGACATAGGCGTGTGGTACGGTGGAATTTTGATCGGACCATGCGCCACCGGCAATAATACGCACATAATCTTCACCAGCGCCTTCAGACTGATTAAAAGCCGGTGCATAGTAACCGGGTGTTACGGCTCCAGCACTTCCGCCGGTCCAGAATTGCTCTGCGGTTTCTACGTCACCGCTAAGCCAGTTCCAGTTTCCATCGTTATTATTGTCAGTCGCACCCAGCCATATCTCGTTACCTGTTTCTGCAACCCAGTTTTTGAACAGATTATTCTCATACTCTGATCGAATGGTACCCAGTTGTCCGGCTACGCCATTCAGGGTGCTGGTGGTTGCAGCACTCAACACGTTGTCAAAGGTATCCGTCGTGTTGACCAGCCTGTAAAACTTGTAGGTGGCGGCGTCGTACTGAAGGGTTGGATCATTCTTTAGCAGCACCGAAACCGCGGCTGGAATTTCGATTACCTGCACATCGGAGATGACAGATGCCTGTGCTGTGCTGCCTGTGTCCAGTGAAGTAAAGCGCAGATCAGTACTGTTACTTTCTGCAGTAAAAGTGAATGATCTGTTTTCCCACATCGGATTTGTAGCCGTCCATGTGGCAGGTTCCTGAATCTGAAAATCCTGTGATTCACCGCCTGCAGACGCACGCAGTTCCTTGATCGGATTGCCTGCGCTAAAGTCACCTGTTAACGCGAAAATGACCTGATAAGTGGTTTCTGGTTGTGTTACCAGCGTTTGCTTGATTGACCCACCGGCAAGTTCAATTGGAATACCACCCAGTGGAGCAGGGCTCATCCAGCCGCCCAAACCTTCGATAGAACTGGTTTCCACCTCCCAGCTTCCAAATGTCGCCCCGGCTGCACGCAGCGCACTGGATCCGGCTGGCAGACCTTCTGTAAATAGGCCGTCTGAAGCTATGTCTGTAGTGGTATCCGCATCCGTCGGTAGTACATAGCCGACTGTAGTACCCTGCGAGGCATTCTCGAACACATGCAGGTCATTAACAGGTGTGCTCGTCGTGAACCCGCCGCCGCTCGCATGACCTACCGTAAGTCGGTTGTTGGTAGTGCCTTCTGTGACGATATCAATGACTTCGCTGGAGCCGTTTAACTCCATTTGCCAATTGGCAACAAGCCCCGCCGGTATATTCGTTTGCGCGAATTTCTGCTGATAATTTAATGCGACTTCCGGAGCACTGCGTACCTCATTCCAGACTCGCACGTCGTATAGTGTTCCGTCAAAAGTCCAGTTCGATACAAACGCTCCGCCGACTGAGCCCTGTTCCTGTCCGATTATTAGTGAACCACCGGCATCCGGAGCAATGACGTCGGCAACACGGAATCCTGTCGTCTGATATGTCAGTTCTCCATCGACATAGATAGTTACGTCGCCATTGGTATTATCCCACGCCACTGACAGAGTGTGTTTTTCGCCGTCGAACAATATGGCGTTAAAATCTATACCGGTGGTGTCATGATTAAAGCCGTTGATGTTGAGCCTGATATCATCGGATGGCAGCGTCTGGATAACCAGCGTGTTATCGGAGCTCGCGGTCGCGTATGAAACGAGGAACTGATCGTTACCCGATTCAGCAGTCGAGGAGAACGTGGTTTCAAAGGTAAACTGCTGCAGCCCACCCAGGACAGATGTACCGTCAGCAGCGACCAGATACGCATCGTTACCGCCATCGATATTCAGCTCAATACCGCTGCTAAGATCAATGGGGGCTGCACTGGTTTCATCTTCGTTGTGCAGGGCAACATTAAGCGTTCTGTCAAAGGTGTTAGAGTTGGCGTCTGTTACTCGTACCGTTACCGAGTGATTGGCGTTGGTTTCGTAGTCAAGCACACCTGCCTGTGCGATGGTTATTTCCCCTGTGGCAGGGTTAACAGCGAAGGCATTGCTCGGAGTTTGTGTGAGGATTGAATAGGTGAGTGTGTCGGTATTGTTAATCACCTCTTCAGCGTCGTATTCTATTACTGAAGCTATCGTTAGTGTTTCTTCAATATCATCCCAGGTCCCGTTGGACAGTAACCGAGCATAGTCCTGTATACCGCCAATATTGTCAAGGTTCGTGTTTTCCCAGTTGCTGTATGCGTCAACGACACCGCGGCCATTGTTGTTTACCTGCCAGAACAAGTCACCGCTGGTCGCATCGCCCCAGCGCCAGTTACCTTCGACGGCAGTATCCTGTGCACCAATGTATGCCTGAGTGGTCCCGGTTAGGTTCAGAGCATCAGTAACAAATTCGTTTTCAAGTTCCGAGCGGATCTCTACCAGTTTGCCGTCTGTGCCATTTAGTGTAGAAAGCGCAGCATCGGTATTCGCATTGGTCCATGTTTGTGGTGTTGGGTTTATTTCGTAAAATTTACCGGTTTCCGGGCTGTAAAAGAGATTAGGGTTTGCTGCCAGTAATGAAGCTTTGAGCGCCTCTCTCTCTATGTCGGTTCCCACAACGCTGCCAATTACAGTACCGGCCTGCGCGTTTTCACTTACACTGAAGCTGAGTGTCGGGTTGGCAGGAGTTGCACCGGAAAATTCGGCAAACTCAACGGAAATATTATTTGCATTCACTACATCCGGAACAATGCCGTCTGTCGAGAGCTGATCAAAACGCCAGTTTGCAAGAAGACTTGGTTCATCATAGGGCAGGGTAGTCCGATGACTGGCTGATATCTCTGCATCGGTGCGTACATCCTCAAATATACGTACATCATACACAGTTAAATCCGAAGTTCGCTGCGGGTCTGAAAATTCGCCGGTACTGGTGTATTGCCGACCAATAACCAGCGGGTAATCGGCACTGTTAATTGTCTGGCCGATTGCAACGTTAGTGATAGAGTCGGTTTGAACTCCATCGACATATACCTTTAAATCACCGCTGCCGTTTTCCCAGCTCACAGCCAGGCTGTGCTTCGCACCGTCGAACAGTGCGCTCTGATAATTGATTCCACTCAAAGCCCGGTACGTACCGTTAATATATATTTCGATAAATCCACTGCTTGTGATTTTTATCGAAAGACTGTCAGTAGTATCGCTGTACTCGAGTAAGCCGTGCGACGCACTGGTGTCAGTCGAAGCGAATTGAAACTCTGTGGTAAATGCATCCAGCCCGTCCAGAATAAGGCCGCCGTTATCCACTTTGAGATAAGCATCGTTGCCACCATCCGGTTCAAGTTGTAGCCCGCCCAGACTGGTATGAGCCGGTTGAATCCTAACCGGAACAGAGCCGCCGGCATCACTGTCTGCAGCCACCGCGTAGTTGGAAAACTCAGAGCTGTTACCCGCCGCATCGGTCGTGATTAGCGTGACGTATTCACCCGGTGTCAGTGTTATTCCGGCAAGCGAACCGGAAAGGGCGTTATTACCGCTTGCGACTCCGTTTACTGAGCCAAGATAACGCTTCCCTTCAACCTCGCCCTGTTCCCGATCGGTGCTGGCGTAAAAGTCAATATCATAGGTGCCCGCCGTCAGTGTCGTGGTATCGATTAGGTAGCTGAATGTACCGGCATCGTTAATTGCCGCACTGCTGAGTATTGCCCAGTTTTGTACGTTGTTGCCACCCGTATCTGTATCGCCTGTGTCATTAGTGCTGGTGCCGTCTGAGAAATTGTCTTCAGATAGATCGATTCCAGGCCCGGTATTTCCAAATATGCTGTTACCGCGAATTAATACTTGAGTATTGTTGTTTTCTACAAGAATGCCGGAGTTAAACGCACTGGTAACCTGGCCGCTGTAAGCAATAGTATTACCTTCACCTGCTGCTGTGCCTCCAACGCGGGTATTGGTAGTGCCGTTCTCGAGCAGAATTCCGTTTACTCCTGAGCCCCAGTTATACGTACCATTGAGGTCTGTACCTACAGTATTGCCGAGAATCACCGTACCATCCGACGCGCCGTCAACCTCAATGCCAACGACCCTCGATCCGGCGATTAAGTTGTCACGAATGGTGTTGAAGTCCCCGCCACCTGTGATAAATATGCCATTGTCTTGTGCACCCGACAGGGCAGTGCCATCGGCAGTAGTACCAATCAGGTTGTACTGTATAACGTTAACGTCGGTCAGTTCGCCTGAAAGTACGATACCATCGCTAAGGTTGTTGGATATCACATTGCCGAGATCTGGCGTATTGCCACCAATGGTGTTGTTGTCCGGCCCTGTGCGGATTTCAATGCCGTCATCAGTATTACCGACATCAGCAATGCCATCTGCGCCTACACCGATGTAGTTACCGCTAATAACGTTGTCGGCTGTGGAGTCTCCAAATACGTTAATACCGTCAGTGTTCCCACCGACAATATTGCGTTCAAACACATCATCGACGCCGTCATCGTTGGTACCAATTCTGTTATCGAGTGCCCCGTTTTCCAGTTGTATACCATCATCGGCACTGCCGGCCGTTGTCAGGCCGTCAACTTCAACGCCAACGTAGTTGCCGTATATCCAGTTGTTGCTCGAAAGGATCGATATGCCATCATCGCCAGCGTTTATAACGGAAAGTCCGCGGATGGTTGAAGCATCGCTACCCGTATCAAGTGTTAGCCCGTCTCCGGAGGCGGTTGCTGCGCCGTCTATAACAACTACCGGTACGCCATCGGCTGCGTAGTCAGGTTCGCTCCAGCCATCAATGAATAGCGGGTCGGTGATAGACGGCAGTGGTGTATCCAGTGAAATGGTATGCGGTCCACTGCCTAAAATACTAAATTCAATGACATCCGGTACACCTACAGATCCATTTGCCGCAAGAATAGCATCGCGCAGTGATCCCGGGCCGTTGTCATCGGTATTGATAACCGTATAAGTCAGCAGAGTGTGTTGCCAGTTACTCTGCGCATGGTCAGCAATGACCGGACTTGTTTCTATTGCACCCTGTGAATATTCTAGTTGCCAGTCGCCACCCAATTCACTGTGGCCGGTGGTATTTTCACTGGCGGCGATATCCGCTCCGGTAATACCGGCAAGATCAGAAACTAATTGCCGGCCGTAGTCAGTGGCAGCGATATCACAACCGTAAATAAGAATGTCGGCATCGTTGGTTAGCGTACCCGCCCAGCCTGACAATTGATCAGTATACTCAGTGACTGTGCCGCTGTGTAACGCCTGGGCACCAAGGTTTACGATGCCGTCGGAACCATGCGAAATAATATGTACTGCAGACACATTGCTGTGTTGTGCAAGCGTATCAGTAATGACGCTAATCCCATCGTCATCGCTGTTGATAAAAACAGTCTTTAACAGTGTCTGGCTGTCGCGGTTTTCGGCTATATCCTGCTGTAGTTGTTCAGCGTCAGGTGTGTCGGCATCAATGAATACCAGTTCGGTGTGAACAGATTGATCTTCAGGTTCAGGCACAGGTTGTTCAGTGCCGATTCCTGAGTCTGCACTTGCGTATTGGACAGCAACACCGGTGTCGTCGTTTAACTGGTTCAGTAATGTGCGAACGGCCTGGTTGTCAGCCAGGGTAGCGCCATGAAAGTAGAGTGATGGCTGGTGCTCGCTGTGACTGTCGAGTGATTTGCGCCACTGACTGATATCGTCGCTGTATAAATGGAAAGTCTCACTGCTAAGTTGCACATTGCCAAGTGTGACAGAGTTGCGGTCACCGGTGGTAATGACATGGATCGCAGAAACATCTGTCACCCCGTCGAGAGATTCGGTTATCTCACTGACACCGTCAGTGTTGCCGGCAACATCAATAACAATCCATTCGGCGTCTGAATGATACTGATTTTTGACGCTCTCCAGTTGTGCCAGTGCATCGGTTGCGCTGTGATCGATAAAGACAACATTTAGCGAGTGATCGATTTGAACCGGTGGCAGCTGTTCGTCGCCAGTGTCTTCGATTGCCGTGGTGTCTTCACTGACGTTGGTGAGCGTCCCGCCTTCTGCCGGTGATGAGCTCGCAGGCTCGTTAGCTTCAGAAAGCGGGAGCGATTCTGCGATTTCCGGCTCTGTTACGCTGTTGCCCGTTTGCCTGTCATTGGTTTCGGCAGACGCACGGGCACTGTCCCTTTGAACATCCAGGGCGTCGTCAGCAGTATTGTCACTTTGAACAGACTGCTGTAGCTGCGTTTTCAGCGTTGTATCTGTGTCCGTTTCGTAGCTTTCGACAGCACCTGCATCACCCTGAGTGGTGGGCAGCAGGTCGGCCGAGAACAACACTCTCGGTTCGAGTGGTTCAACTACCAGTGGACGTTTATCAGCGCTTTTTGGGCACTTTGGTTTAATTCTTTTTATGCTCCGAGCATCAGGGATAGTCGGACATCCATCGTGACGCGTACACGAGGTATTGCCCGGGCTTACAAGTTCAACTCATTTAACAGAGTTAACCGGACAGAAGAGTGCACGCTGTGTACCCATCCGGCATGCAAAAGCGGACCTGAGTCATAGTTTTATTAATCATCGAAAATCAGTGCACAGAGTCTCCCAAACTTGTGAAGTATCCGGCATGTGTCATGACGAAAAGGCTTGTTCTGATCCGACAGCCGCACCGCTCGTACATTAGTAACGTCAAAAATATAACGCCCTTTTCGTCAGCAGGCTGTCTCACTTATGAATACACTTCCACACACCGGTATTGGGCAGCGTCAACGGGTTAACACTGCGCTGTGGCATATATTTGTCGGCGATGCTTTGTCGATGCCCGTGCACTGGTTTTACCGTCGTGGTGATATTCAACGATCTTTTCCACCCAATGGTATTGAACGGTTCGAGGCTGCTCCGGCGCATCATCCGTCATCGATCATGTCACTGCATTCCACCAGTCGCGGAGGCCGTGGCGCTCAGCGAACAGAATCATCAGTGGTGGGTGATGTCATTCTGAAGGACAGGGCGAAGTACTGGGGGCAGCCGAACATGCACTACCACCAGGGAATGCCTGCCGGCGAGAATACGCTAAATGCCTGGTGCGCCAGACACATGATCCAATGGACAAGCGCACACGGTGAGGATCCAATGTGTATTAGCGACTGGCTTGAACACTACGAGCGTTTTATGACTGCCGACCCGCCGCAACATCCCGACACGTATGCTGAAAGTTATCACCGTGAATTTTTTGCCAACCGGATGGCAGGGCGCGCTTTAACTGATTGCGGTGGACATACCCACGACACGCCGTCTATGGGCGCGTTGGTAACCATGTTGCCGTTTGCGCTGGCGCTGTTGCCTGGTCATTCGAAAGACCAGGTTAAAAGCCAGTGCCGTGAACTGGTGTATGCAACGCACCCCGATGAATTGCTTATGCATGTTGTCGATGCATGTGTAGAGCTAATGGCGGCGTTGTTAACAGCAGCACCCGACGATGTAGTCAGCCTGTGTTGTGACGCCTCTGAGGTAGTGCCCGGTGGTAACATTCGACACTACTTTCCGGCTGGCCCGTACAACGATCAAAAGATTATGCGGCTGGTATCCGACGACAGTGAAGTGATTGGCAGGCGCTATTCTCCGGCCTGCTATATCACTGACTCGTGGCCGGGTGTGTGCTACCTGCTGGCAAAGTATTATCAAACACCGCAAACAGGCTTGCTGGTAAACACCAACCTTGGCGGCGAAAACGCTCATCGCGGCTCAGTACTAGGGTGCCTGCTTGGGCTTGCCGGTGCGGACACGGTGGCGCTTTACCGGCAACTGAATCACTACGAAGCGCTAAACACTGAAATCATCGCCTGGTGCAACCGTTTTTATGCGTAGTGAAACTGAGGCGATCTATTCCGGGTACCAGTATTTTGGTTCGGAGGCGTTGCGCTCGATAATTAAAAAGTTGTTGGCAAAAGCGCGATAGGCCGCACTCCATTGACCGTCCGGCCATTGCACCCGAATGGAAGCGCGTTCGGCTACACCCAGCCCCACATGAATAAATCCACTTTCGCCGGAGGCATGCCCGCCACCGACCTGTATCGTGCGCACACGTGTGTTATTGCCAGACTTTACAGACACTTTTGCGCCCACTGCATTGCGGTTAATTCCGTGCTGGTGAAGCTTTATTTGTAACCAGTTACCGGACTGGCGGGTGCGGTTTTTATATTTGGCTCCGGTATTGCGAAACAAACTGACGTTGCTGCCACGGTTAACCACGACCAGGTCAAGTGCACCGTCAAGGTTTAAGTCAGCAACCGCACCACCGCGTCCGCGGGTTGGCAGTGCGATACCTGAATGAAGCCCCGACTCGTAAAAACCTCCGTCGTGTTTGCCCAGTAACAGGTTGTCCGGGTCGTTGGCTGCAAAGTCCGGCATTTGTTCGACGTTACCTTTGGCGATAAACAGGTCAAGCAGTCCGTCGTTGTTTACATCATCAAACTCTGCATGCCAGCCGGTTGAGGGTTTTAAGTCGGTGCCTGTATACGGGCGATGCGCGGTGGCGCCGTTTTCGTAAGCGATATCTCTGTACTGCGGCCAGCCGTTCTCTTCGAAGGCATCAAGCTCCAGTTGCTGCAGTTTGGTGTCGCCCATAGACGTTAACGCATACTCAGGAAAGCCGTCGGCGTTAAGGTCGGCGGCGGCTATCCCCATGCCCCAGATCACTACTTTTTGCCATCCCTCGCGCTTTGTATAAAGCCTTGGTTGTGCACCGGCGTCAAAGTGCCACAGTTGTTCTTCGCCGCCGCGATGGTACTGGCGGTCATTGGTCACGCGAAGCGATGGTCGGCCGGAACGGTTCCAGTCGGTAAAAAGCAATGAAAGCGCACAGTGCCCGGGGGCAAGCTTTAGCGGCTCGGCGTAGAGTTGTTGTTTGTTGCCGGTAGGGCGGTAAAGATCGTGATCATCACACGTGCCCCACGGAGAGCCGGGGGCCACGCGATCAACATAGTTGCCAAACACAAGCTCAGGGTGCGCATTGGCAGGGTCAAAGCTGGCGCTGAAGGCGGTTGTCCAGCTGCCGTCGGTATCAAGTTTAAACGGTGCGTAGTTGTGATCGAACGTGCAGTCGCCATTGCCGCGCAGTAAACGGTTTTTACCGACGCGAAGTATTGCAAGGTCCATATGTCCGTCGTTGTCTATATCCAGCGGGTAGGCGCCGGTTACTGCAGTTTGCGCAGCGCTGACAAAATTGCTGTGCTTTTTAAACCTGAGTTCACCGCCGGTGCTGCTGTGGTTAACATATAAACCTGCCGGGTTTACGCCACCGGCAAAAAAGAGATCCGGTTTGTAGTCGCCGTTGCAGTCGAACACAGCCACACCGCCGCCAACGAAATATTCCCACGGCCCTTCGTAGCGATGATTAATGCCAGCGCCTACAGCAGTTTCTGTAAATACCGGTATATCTCCGGGATAAACAGTGTCTTCGTTGCTGTGAGCGCTTGCAGCAATTAACGCACTGCACAACAGCAGTGTCGTCGTAAAAGCCCTTGCAGTGAAATATTTGGTCACTAAAACTTATCCGTTACTGCTTGCTGCGGCTTGATCACAAGTGTTGATAAAAAAGCGATAATTGATTGCTGATCGTCTTCGCTAAGCGAAAGATACTGGTCACGTGATGCGCGTGCGTCACCACCGTGGGCCGCTATTACCTCATGAAGCGTG
>CAYZVB010000069.1:0-4747 GCA_964481315.1 uncultured Granulosicoccaceae bacterium | reverse complement strand
ACGGTGCCCATACGGGGCAGTTGAGGCAATGCCCCACAGTTCTGAAGTAATAAACACATCGCGCTCCACAAATCGCTGCGAAAGCAATTCGTTACCGAGTAGGGCGACTTCCTGATCAGCAATTTTGTGGCGTTTAAGATCACCGTATAGCGGAACCAATACTTCACCGTTACTGTTGCGCGGCAGGCTCGCAAGCCACGGCATGAGTGAAAGGTCGTACACTGCGTTGTTGTCGTCTTCACCGGAGCGGCGAGTGCCGGCAAAGTCATACGGACCCGGGTCTGCAAATTTTACAGAAGTCAGTGGCAGAGCGGGTCGGTGACAACTGCTGCAGCCAATATTGTCGAACTGTTTTTCACCGCTTGCTGCCGCTTTACTCCACACCGCATCGCTTACCAGCAGACGCCCCGGTGGTGCCAGTGTGGCCTGCCAGGCAACCAGTGCGCTGACATCACCGGACTGAATCTCATCGGCTTTACCGTCTTCATCAAAGTCTGTTGTACCGGTCCAGCGGGCACCATAGCGTTCAGTGGCGAGCATGCCGTGATGATGGTTAAGCGCGTTCACCGTAAACTGCCGCAGCGAGGTGATTACCCCTTTCTGGCTGAACGGTCGAATGATTAAATCATTATCGACACCCTCAACCTCTTTAAGGTCAACACTGCCGTCGGGAAATGCCAGTAACCTGCCAAACTTAACCCCTTTGCTTTCAAGTTCAATGGTGTGCTTTGCATGCTGTTGACGGGCAGTGTTAATGGCGCTGGTACGCAACGCGTGAAGATCGGCAGTCATCTCGCGTGCCAGCAGTTCTATGAGTCCGGCACCCATTAAATGATTGGTGTTGCGTTCGTTTGAAAACTGCGGGTCGGTGTTGTCAAAGTCGGTATTTTGAAAACCTTCAGAGACAAACACATTGACTGAGAAGTCACCGGCACCACCAATGACTGGCTGGTTGTGGCAGGCGACACAGGCATTCGCATCGAGACCTGCAGTACGGGAAAACTCGTGCCGGGCAGGGCGTTTGCGTTTGGTTGGAATAATTGCCTGAGTCGACATCGGTCGACCAACACCGTCCTGCACTCGAAAGCGCGCCGTAAAAAGATGCTCGCCTTCATCGAGAAGAGTTTCCAGCTGTTCCTGGGTAAGTGTGCCGTTTAGTTGCGATTGGTCAACGTGTTGTTTAACAACACTGGCATCCCATGGCAGTGGCTGTTGCTTTTCCGCAAGCGCTGCCGGTGTTGTAAACAGTACCTGGCCGACAAGCAGTGAGGCGAACAGAGTTGTTGGTTGCTTACGTTTTTTGATGTTCATTGATCAAGTCGTTTTAACTGCGGCAGTAAGCGCATGTGGTTGATGAGTATGTTGCCTGCATTACGCGCGTGCGGTGCTAAGTCGATCACCGAAGCCGAATACTTCGTGGTCGATATAGGTGAGTGCCAGCATTGATGCACCTTCCAGAATCAGTGTCCGCTCACTTTTGTTTTCATGAACCGTGATCAGATTTTTATCAAACGATCCGAAGTGCTGCAGGTTGTTCAGCAGTGCCGGTTCCATTAGGCGGTAGGCCGTAGTGGTGGTGCCGACCAGTACTACCGGGAACGGGTCGAACAGTGCAAACAGATTGGTCAGGCCCAGGCCGATGGCAGCACCCGCTTCGGCAAACGCATCGCGTTCCGGTCCGGGTTGCGCCTGTGCCTTTTCAACCAGTTGCCTGAAACTATCGGTATCAATTTCATCGGCCGGTGACGAGGTCTCATCGAGCTGCATGGCACGGCGCCAGATTGCGTAGTCTGATGCGTAGGCCTCAATGCAGCCGTTTCTGCCGCAGCGGCACAAAGCACCCTCGGGCTTTAACAACATGTGACCAAACTCGGTACCGGATGAATGTGAGCCGGTTACTATCGTGCCCTGGTGGAATAACCCCAGCCCAATGCCGTAGGAAAGCAGAATGGCGGCAAAGTTCTCATCGTCAGTCCCATGGCTAACTGGAGTCGGCCGGCTTTCCTTGTACAACGCGCTCGCAATCATTTTGCAGTCGTTTAATACCGTTACGCCGACGCCGTAGTGGTTTTGCAGTACGGCTGCCAAATCGAAGTCACGAACATCGGTGATCGGTGACCACAGTAAACTGTTGTTGTCGCTGCTGACCGTTCCCTGATAAACCACGGCAATATGTTTTAGCGTGCTGCTGTAGTGAATGCTGGTGGCGAGCGTTTTGGCAACCATTTTCAGTACGTGGCGGGTAAGTGTTTTGACCGAAAGGTCAGAAGTGATCAGGTGTTTATTTTGTTGCTGTAACTGCTGCCCGGCATAGTCGAATAAAGTCACCTCTATGCGGTTAAGCAGCAGCGTAATGATAGCGGTAGTGGCGGCCTGCGCGCACAAACCGAGGTTCACCTGCGGGCGGCCGCGGCGTGAATTGGCGGTGTCCGCATCGGCGATGACTGCTGTCGGGGAAATTTTTTCGATGACGCCGTCGTCGATTAAATCGGCTGTTACCTGGGTTACAGTGGCTCCGCTCAGGCCTGTTAACTCACTGATTCCAGTACGAGACTGGCTTTTGTTGTTGCGCAGACACGACAATATGCGACTGCGGTTGTACAGGCGGAGCTCGTCGGATTTAGTGATAGTGGCCATGGAAAAATAACTTGACACATCTTGAAGAAAGAATCACTATTTTTTTCGAGCCTAAAAATTAATAGGTGGAGCAGTCGACATGTCGGCCGTTCCCGGGTTCCAAATAAAAACCAGTCCCGGTAGTTGCCCACGGTGGGGCATGAGCTTGTCTACCAATACAAATATCAATCACGAGGATATTCTGACCATGAAAAAAACCTTAACGGCGCTGGCAACAGCTGCGTTGATTACTGCTGTGTCTGCACCCGCAATGGCCGCTGACAAAACGATCGGTGTTTCCTGGAAGGTGTTTCAGGAAGAGCGCTGGAAGCGTGATGAAGCGGTGATCAAGAAGATCGTTGAAGATGCAGGCAACAAATACATCTCTGCTGATGCTCAGGGCTCTGCTGCCAAGCAGCTGACTGACGTTGAATCACTGATCTCTCAGGGCGCAGACGTACTGATGATCGTTCCTTTCGACTCTGAAGCCATTCTTCCTGCGGTTGAGCAGGCGTCTGCTGAAGGCATTCCAATGATTGCCTACGACGTACAGATCGAGCACCCAGATTCGCTCTATATCACTTTCGACAACGTTGGTGTTGGTCGACTGATGGCGAAAACCATGCTTGAAAATGAAGGCGGCAAGACCGAAGGCAACTTTGCATTCATCAAGGGCGACCAGGGCGATCCAAATGCGACTTTCCTGTTCGAAGGTATTATGGAAGTGCTGCAGCCGAGCATCGATTCCGGCGCTATCAAAAACGTTTGTGAAACTTTCACCGACGGCTTGAAGCCTGAAAATGCTCAGAAAAACATTGAGCAATGCCTGACCTCACAAGACAACAACGTCGACGCGGTAGTCTCTGAAAACGACGGCATGGCCGGTGGTGTTGTGGCAGCACTTGAAGCGCAGGGTATGGCTGGCGATGTACCGGTAACCGGTCAGGACGGTGACCTTGCAGCGATCAACCGCGTTGCCCGTGGTACGCAGCTGGTCTCTGTATGGAAAGACTCGCGTGCACTGGGTAAGGTTGCGGCAGAAGCTGCACTGATGCTTGCCGACGGTAAAGCAATGACTGACGTTCCTGGTACAGCACCATTCTCCGGCGGTAAGCGCGGCGTTGAAGTGACTTCAATCCTGCTTGAGCCAACTCCTATCACTACAGACAACATCAGTAAGGTAATTGATGCTGGCTGGATCTCCAAAGAGAAAGCCTGTGAAGGTGCAATGGACGGTGTTGACGGCTGCTAGTTAAAGCCTGCTACACCCGGGGCTGCGGCGGTTCTCATCGCAGCCCCTTTTTTACTAACCGGTAAAACCCGCGGCGGGCTTCTACTCAGAAGCGTTCTACACCTGCCGTTTGAATCGCACCTCCCCGGTGCTGAACACTAAAGATTCTGGAGCGAACGTTGTCCGACACACCACAGGATGTCACAGACAGTGCCTTTGTACGCTTTTTACGTGCGACAGAGGTAGATACCCGTTTGCTCGGTATGATCGGTGCGCTGCTGCTGATCTGGCTCGGGTTTCATTTTTACGGTTACTTTGTCAACGGTTACGGCGCGTTTCTAACGCCGCGAAACCTCTGGAATCTTTCGGTACAAACCTCATCTATTGCAGTGATGGCAACCGGTATGGTGCTGGTAATTGTTACGCGGCATATCGATCTTTCAGTTGGATCGTTACTGGGCTTTACCGCCATGATTATGGGGGTTATGCAGGTCTGGGTGCTGCCTAAATACCTCGGCCTTGGTCACGCTGCTATCTGGCCAATCACGGTACTTGTGGGTGTTGCTTTTGGCACCATGATCGGGGCGTTTCAGGGTTTTTTAATTGCCTATCTGAATATCCCTGCTTTCATTGTCACGCTTGGCGGTCTGCTTATCTGGCGCGGTGCTTCATACCTGGTAGCCAGGGGCGAAACTATCGCACCGGTCGATCAGACATTCGCACTCATCGGTGGCGGACCGTACGGCACAATCGGTGCGACCGGTTCATGGATACTCGGTATTATTGTTTGTCTTGGCATATTGTTTTTGCTGTACAGCGGTCGCCAGCAGCGCAAACGTTTTAACTTCCCGACCCGGCCTTTATGGGCCGAGTATTTACTGGGTGGTCTTGGTACCGCAG
>CAYZVB010000068.1:11431-18814 GCA_964481315.1 uncultured Granulosicoccaceae bacterium | reverse complement strand
GCGTAACCGCCACGTGGTCGGCGTCGACGGCAGCCAGACTCACGTGAAGCGAATCGCCCTCGGCAAATGCGCGTGCCTGTGTCAGCAGCACGGCAATCATCAACAGCGCTGATGCTAGAAATCGGGTGTTGATAAGCTGGTTCTCTTGTCAGTCGAACAGCTATCGATTATCCCCCTTTTGACCTTGCGCGTCATCCGCACAGGCACGCTATTTGCTCACCAGCGCGAATGTTTCCTCCGCACGAATCCAAACCTGCCTGCCAATTCACACTTGCCGTGTGCCTCTGTTGGCTGATTGCGTGGGCTGACATGTCAATCGCCGAGCCAGGCGAAACGGGCCCGGTCATCCAGTTAATGGGCGAATCGACAACAACACACCGCACTTCACCGGCGAATGTACGCCGCATATTGCAGGAACCGGAAATCTCGCCTGCAGCGGCATTGCCCAATGACCCGTACGCGCAGGACCAGTGGAGTTTTATGCCCGCCGAGTTGTACGCCGGTGCGGCAGATATTTTTTCAGCACAATTGCACAATGCCAGCCGGTCTGACGTGGTGGTGGCGATTGTCGACTCCGGACTGAGGCTCGATCACGAAGACTACCGCACCCTGCCGGGCTACGACTTTATTAGTGATCTTTCTGTCGGCAACGATGGCGATGGCCGCGACAGCGATCCGTCAGACCCGGGCGATTGGGTTGACGACGCCGAGGTACTGGCAGACAGCAGTGGAACCTGCGTTCGCACCGACAGCAAATGGCACGGTACCGCAATTGCCGGCGTTGTTGGGGCCGAGTCCGAAAACCAGACCGGCATTGCCGGTGGCGCACGACAAGTATCACTATTGCCGGTCCGCGTGACTGGTAAATGCGGAGGCTATGTTCGCGATTTGCTCGATGGCATTCGCTGGGCAGCGGGCCTGTCGGTTGGCGGCGCCCCTGCGAACCCGACGCCGGCCAGAATTATCAACTTAAGTGTCGGCTTTCCCGGTCAGTGCACCAGCGCCATGCAGGCTGCTATTAACGATGCGGTTAGCGCCGGCGCCATTCTGGTTACTGCCGCCACTAACAGCGCAGCGGACCTCAACAACGACCCGCACTCACCGGCTTCATGCAACAATGTTCTAACGATTGGCGCGAGCCTTCGAAGCGGTTCAGTCGCACCGTACAGCGCACTCGGTAATGCGGTGTTTCTGCTCGGCCCGGGTGGCAACAGCAGCGACGGCATTATTTCAACCGATAACAGCGGAGAACGCACACCGGAGCTTGGCAGCAGTTACGGATACCACTTCGGCACAAGCCTGGCGGCAGCCCATGTCAGTGCGGCGCTTGCAACATTGCTGTCGATTGATCCCGGCCTGACCAACACACAACTGCAGGCCCTGCTGGAAAACTCGGCCTCACCACCAACCGATACCATCTGTACTGACGGTGGCTGTGGCAATGGCCATCTGAATACTCAGCGCGCAGTACGCGCCCTGCTGGAGGGACCAACACCGATACAGGATGATCAACCGGCCACCGCTGCAGCGACACCGGACGCAGGCGGTACCGCATCGGTATCAAAGATCGATATCTGCGTCATACTGTCAGCTCTTCTATTGATGTCAGGTTACCGACGTAACCGACACGTTAAGCGATATCAGAAGCACTGAAATCCCGTTATAATGTGCGCTTTCGGTATCACCTGAAGTGCCCCGATGATGGAGGGATAACTTGAAAGACCTTACCCCGGCCCGCGATTCACTCGACCCGATTGAAATCGCTTCCCGCGATGAAATATCCGCACTGCAACTCGAACGCCTGCGCTGGTCGCTTAATCACGCGTACAGCAACGTCCCTCACTACAAAAAACAGTTCGACAATGCCGGCGTCCACCCGGACGATCTCAAGTCACTCGAAGATTTGTCAAAGTTTCCGTTTACCGTAAAGAGCGATCTTCGCGACAACTACCCGTTTGACATGTTTGCTGTTCCGCGTGAACAGGTAGCGCGTATCCATGCGTCATCGGGCACCACCGGTAAACCAACTGTGGTTGGATACACACAAACCGACATAGACAACTGGGCGGCTCTGGTTGCACGTTCCATGCGTGCTTCCGGCACCAAACCCGGCGACATGGTGCATGTAGCATATGGCTACGGTTTGTTTACCGGCGGCCTTGGCGCGCACTACGGTGCAGAAAAACTCGGTTGTACTGTGGTACCTGTCTCCGGCGGCATGACTGAAAGACAGGTAACGCTAATACAAGACTTTAAACCGTCCACCATTATGGTCACACCAAGCTACGTGCTCTCTATTCTCGATGCGTTCAAAGCCAATAACATCGACCCGCGTGACTCATCGCTCGACGTTGGTATTTTCGGTGCAGAACCCTGGACCAACGCCATGCGTGAAGAAATCGAAGAAGCATTCGATATGCATGCAGTTGATATCTACGGCTTGTCTGAAGTCATAGGCCCCGGTGTTGCCAACGAATGCGTTGAAACTAAAGACGGCCCAACCATCTGGGAAGATCACTTTTATCCGGAAGTTATTCACCCCGAAACCGGACAACCAGTGGCTGATGGCGAACAGGGTGAACTGGTGTTTACCTCACTCACCAAAGAAGCCTTCCCGATTATCCGTTACCGCACCCGCGACTTAACCCGTCTGTTACCGGGCACCGCACGCAGCATGCGACGCATGGAAAAAATCACCGGCCGCAGCGACGACATGATCATACTTCGCGGTGTAAATGTCTTCCCGACACAAATTGAAGAACAACTAATGCGTGTTGATGCACTGGCACCGCACTTTCAAATTGAACTCACCCGCGGCGACCGTCTCGACGTTATGACTATTCACACTGAAAGCACCGTAGACAACAGCAGTGAATACGCAAGAGCGGCGGCTGGAAACAAGCTTTCTGGATTGATTAAGGATGCCATTGGCATTAGCGCAATCGTTAAAGTGGCAGAACCCGGCGCTGTTGCGCGTAGCCAGGGTAAAGCAGTGCGCACTGTAGATAACCGCCCAAAAGACTAACAACCTAAATCCTAATAATTTAACGCACCCCGCTGTTAACGGAGAAACACACTTGTCTTATACCACTGCAGTTGCCGGCCTCGGTTCTATGGGTATGGGTATGGCGAAAAGCCTGCTGGCCGCCGACATCGACACCTATGGCAGCGACCCCGATCAGTCCAAGCTAAGCGACTTTGTGTCTGCCGGTGGTAAACACGCAACACTTGCAGACATTGCAGCACAAGTCGACTGTCTGATGATTGTTGTGGTTAACGCACAGCAAACCACTGCCGTACTCAACAGTGTTATCGACAAGTTAAAAAAAGGTGCAGTGGTTGTTGCCTGTGCGACGGTACCACCCGAGTTTGCAAAGTCACTTGAAGCACAGTGCCAGAGTAACGGACTGCATTATCTCGATGCACCGATCTCCGGCGGATCAGTCAAAGCCGCAGCGGGCGCAATTACGGTGCTTGCCTCCGGTACCGATGCAGCTTTTAAACAAGCACAGCCGGCACTCGATGCGGTTGCTGAAAAAGTCTTTACACTCGGCAATCAGGCAGGCCCGGGCTCTGCATTAAAGTCTATTAACCAGCTACTGGCTGGCGTGCACATCGCTGCAGCTGCCGAAGCAATTACGTTTGGGCTTAGTCAGGGCGTCGATGCAAAAACCACAGTCGATGTCATATCACAGTGCGCCGGCACCAGCTGGATGTTTGAAAACCGCGGACCGCATATCGCTGAAGGCGACTACACACCGCACAGTGCTGTCGATATCTTCGTTAAAGACCTTGGTATCGTGTGCGATATTGGCCACTCCAGCAAATTTCCACTGCCCCTTGCCGCAACGGCACTACAACAGTTTATTGCCGCATCAGGGGCGGGTCATGGCCGCGAAGATGACTCTGCAGTTGCCAAAGTCTACGAAAGCCAGAGTGACATTAAACTGCCTTAACCACTTAACTTAAGACGGTCGCCAATTAGTGCAGCCGCTCATGGCTGGCAGTTCGGCGACGGTGTAATTTCAGTCACTGAATAAAAGAAAAAACGACAATTCCAATAATCATAATAAAAACCAGGCTGTAGGCAATCTTTTCACGAAAAGTCATAGGTCAAACCTAGCGTTTATCCAGATATTCTATCAACGACGCGAGCAAGAGCTCATCGTCCACACCTTTGTAACTCATCGTTGTTCCCGGGACTTCCCGCTGCGGATTAGTTAAAAACCGGCTTAGCTGTTCCCTGCTCCATACCTTACCATCTTCGGCAAACCTGTTCATCGCGGGTGAGTAACTGTAGTCAGTACTGGCAACCGGACGGTCGACAACAGCGGCAAGATCCGGTGCAACACTACTGTTCTGATGGCAGGCGTTACACTGCACAAACAGTTTTTCTCCATCAGCACTGGATACCGGTGAGTATTTTTTGCGTAGTTGCTGCAAGCCTTTTTGCTGGTCATCAGTCAGGGAATCCAGAATCTGCTTCATCGCCACTGCCTGAGACCAGGACATACCCGCCTCAAGCCCGGCCATTTCAGATGCCAGCGCTTCAAGTTTTTCTACATCGCTATTATCACTGTCCCTCAGTGTGGTAAGCACCTCTAAAAATATTTGTCTGACGTTTAAGTATGCTTCAAGGTGACTGGTATCGGCGGCTGCCGCATCAAGCAAGTCCTCATGTTGATCTTCACTTAATGATGCTACGACTTCATCAGCCACCACACCGCGTTTAACTCCATGACTAGAGTCGACCCGCATACTGACAAAGCCAAAGTGCTGACTCGGCTTGCCAATGGTTTCATAGGCAAAGTCTTCAATGCCTCCGGTTGTCCAGCTCAGTAACCTCGCGGCCAGATTAAACGCCTCCTGCTTCTGCTCGCGTGACAACGCCCGGAGCGCCCGGGGATTAAAGCTAACCTGCGTGGCATTTCCATCAGTGTGATTCTTACGCACTTCGGCCAGTTGCGTTTTTTGTTCCGGCGTTAATGTACGGATTACACTGGCAAAACCTTCAGCCAGAAACACACCGAGCGCGGCTTCGTTTACCGCGTAAAGCTGTGCCAGTTTTATAAAGCCATCGCGGTCATCAACAGTGTGTTTTCCATCACGAAGATCATTGAGATAGCGGTTTGCCTCAAGCCGTGCAGAATGAGTGGCTTTAATGTAGGTTTCCTGCTCTTCAAGCAGATCAAACAATATTTTCTGCTGTACATCAGTTAATACAGAAAGTGTTTCACGCCCTGCTTCGGATCGTTTCAGGCTATGCGCACTGGACACACGCATTTTTACAAACCCGAAATAGTTAGCGTACCTGCCGACACTGACGTAGTCGATCTGCTCTTCACTGCCAGTCGACCAGCTTAATAGTCGAGACGCCAGTACCAATTGATGCTTTTTTAAGTCGTTGTCAGCATTGCTGACCGACTTCAGCGTTTGTGCGCCCGCGGTACTAACATATGAAATCAATAGCCCAAAAGCAATTGCTCGCATCACACTCTCTCGATTCGGATCCCAAAACAGAAGATAAGTACAATTTGTGTAAAAATTATGATGGCAGTAATCAGCAACACATGGAGGCACTCACTACACCCGCCCTCGCCCTGCAACTCAGCTCAACACCGGCGGGAACTCCGCCGCACATTGCCGGGAAACACAATTTATTTATGTAACTTTTATATCTGGCCTCAACAGCCACCGCCAGCCCGCGCGCCACAACAAGCAACTTTACCCTGCAGCAGTCCCGGCACAGGCACGTAGCCCCGTAGTCACCCGGATTCGACGTATCTATCCGGATCAGGACGTTTCAACGCACCGGCCACCGGCACGCTGGCAGTTAGCGGCAGCCGGGAAATTCCGTTTTATCCGATATAAGAAAAAAAAAATGTAGTCAGATGTCGAAAAACGAAATCGACGAACGTCCTTGGGGTGCCAACAAACAAAAAAGGACAAATATCATGACACTTTCTATCACACCCATTTACGGTCTCGCAGTAGCCTGTATTTACATGGCGCTGTGGATGCGGGTTACCTCAAAGCGGGCGGCACTGGGCCAGTCCATCGGCGACGGCGGCGACACAGACTTGCTGCTACGTGTACGGCAACATGGTAATTGTGCCGAATGGTCGTGCTTTTTGCTGATACTGATGATCCTTTCAGAAGGGATCGGCGCGCCGGGTATGTACCTTCATATCGCAGGCGGTTTGCTGCTGCTGGGCCGTATCGCGCACCCTTTCGGCCTTAAGAAAGACAACGCAGCGCATGTATTGCGTTATGTCGGTAACGGCTCGAATATGCTTGCAACAGTCGTTTTGATGATCTGTCTCGGGGTAAATATACTGGGCATGTAACGCCCGGTTTCATTGATTTCACTGCCATTCAACAAAGGACAGTCAACATGAAATACATGCTTTTGATCTACAACAATCCGGAACTGCAACCCACTTACGGCACACCCGAGTTCGAAGCTATGATGGGCGGTTTCTTTGCGGCGAATAAAAAAATGATGGACGACGGCGTGCTGGTAGACGGTGAAAGCTTAAAAGAACCTGACACAGCAACCTGCGTACGCGTAAAAGCCGGTAAAACAGAAACCATGGACGGTCCGTTTGCAGAAACACGTGAGTATCTGGGCGGCTATTACGTGGTTGACGTAGAAAATCTGGATGCCGCCATAAAATACGCCGAGCTAATTCCGTCGGCAGCATTCGGCACCATCGAAGTACGCGCAATGATGGACTACAACCCGGCCGGCTAATCCATGTCGAAAACTACTGGCACAACCCCGATCGCGATTAACAATGCGATTGAAGAAGTGATACGTCGCGATCGGGGGCGGCTGATGGCCGGGCTTGTTTCC
Organism: uncultured Granulosicoccaceae bacterium; assembly: GCA_964481315.1. Taxonomy (GTDB): domain Bacteria; phylum Pseudomonadota; class Gammaproteobacteria; order Granulosicoccales; family Granulosicoccaceae. Next base: position 11,958 of record CAYZVB010000068.1, on the reverse strand, counting down.
CGACTCGGGGACATTCAGCTCGCTGAAGATGCACTGCAGGATGCCCTTATCTCGGCCATGTCTCACTGGGGTCGTTCCGGACTACCCCATTCACCGATCGGCTGGCTGATGAAAGTGGCACTAAACAAGGGAATCGACCGAATCCGTGCCAACCAACGTGATGCCAACAAAACTGATCAATACATGACACTGCATCCCTCACAATTCGAAACGATCGATGTAGAGCCAATACCCGACGACAGACTCCGCCTGATATTCGCCTGTTGCCATCCGGTGCTGGAAGAAAAGTCACGAGTTGCATTAACACTGCGCACGGTCTGCCACCTCACCACCAAAGAAATTGCCGCGGCCTTCCTCGACAAAGACAGCACCATGGGTCAGAGGCTCTCCCGCGCCAAAGAAAAGCTTCGTGAGGCGAATGTTAAGTTCGACGTACCCGATAAAGAAATTTGGCCGGCCCGCCTCGATTCGGTGCTGTCTACTATCTATCTTATTTTTACCACTGGCTATGTCACTGAAGATACAAC
>CAYZVB010000068.1:9291-11421 GCA_964481315.1 uncultured Granulosicoccaceae bacterium | reverse complement strand
GATCGGGATCTTTGCAGTGAAGCGATATTCCTGCTGCGGTTGCTGGATCGCCTGCGCCCGGATGACCCTGAAATAGAAGGTGCGCTGGCGCTGGTGCTGCTAACAGAGGCACGTCGAAATGCACGAATTGGAACCGACGGTGCAATCGTTCCGCCTGAGCGCCAGGACCGAACGCTTTGGCAAACACGCAAGATAACGGAAGGCCAGGAACTGCTGGCGCAAGCCGTTGAACGCGGACGCCCCGGACCGTATCAAATAAAAGCGGCTATTGCCGATTGCCATATGGCTGATGCTACTCCGGACTGGAAACAAATATCGTTTCTGTATGGATCATTATGGTCCCACGAACCAACCGCGGTTGTTGCATTAAACTGGGCAGTGGTCATGGCCAGTCTCGGTCAGCTTGAGTTAGCGATGAATAAGCTCGAAGCCCTAGCAGATGAACTGCAGGACTTCCAGCCGTTTCATGCAGCGTACGCCAAAGTGCTTGTACAGGCAAAACGTTATAGCGAAGCGCAAAGTGCCTACGACAAAGCAATTGAAATTGCCCCGAATAACGCAAGCCGGCTATTTCTATTGAATGAGCGCAGCAACATCAATTAAAAGTTAACTGAAAAGGTTAAACGTTAAACACCATTGCTTTACAAAAACTGGAAGCCAATAATAGAAACAGCCAATGACTCTGGGACTTAAACACGGCGAGAACCGGCTTCGCGCTTATTCAGATGAATGGCCGGGGTTGTATAGTGCTGAATCATGCAAAATTCAGAACGTTTGCGGTGAACTGCTTATTGCAATACAGCACGTTGGCAGCACCGCGGTGCCGGGGCTCACGTCAAAACCGATCATCGATATACCGGTCGGCGTCGAGACTTTGAGTACAGCAGAGAAAATGATTCCCGGTATGGAAACCATAGGCTATGACTACCCAGGGGACATTGGCATTCCTGACGATCGAATTTTCGGTAGGGACCAACACTGCCGGCGCTTCCTGGTGCATGTGGTCGTATTCCAGTGCGACAGATGGAATAACTACCTGAAGTTCCGCGATGCTCTGCGCGCAAACAAGCGGCTGGCAACGGAGTACGCAAAAATAAAAGAGGCTATAGTTAAGAAGCATCCGGTTGGGCGGGGTACTTATCCAGAACTAAAGCAGGAATTCATTCATCGGGTTTTGCACCAATCTCATTAAAACAACTTTTTTCCTCCGACTTATTCAAATCAAAAGTTCGAGTCACATACCGGAGGCCCATCTGATGACTAACCAACAGTCCATGGAACTCAGGTTTCAGTTGTAGCACTTCATAGCACGCTCACCGTCTTTATCTGAATTAGCGATTGCATACTTAGACTCTGGTTGGGTTTGATGAGGTCGGCACGACTAAAAACCATCCGTGTGACTGCCAGTACGGTCAGAACAAATTTGCGACACTCTGTCAACATTGATTTCCAATAAAACTGATCGAAAACCAAGAAGACGCATTCAACCGGCGAATATCTGCATCAGCAACAACAAACCGTTTTTCGAACACCGATTTCACGCAGCTTTTTGGTACACTATTCAGCGGGCTCACACCCGCATTCACACCATTCAGAGGAAAATACTCAATGAAAAAACTGCTGGCCTTGCTTGCAATCGTTGTACTGCCGTTCTCAGCAATAGCCGATGATGACGACGACGACAAAGGCTTCGGTGCAGCCGGTGTTCTGTCGAACAAAAACTCTGAAGATCTGCCGGAAGCAACGCTGTCATCCGGCATGCCCCTGCTCGACAACCCGAAACTCACGCTGCAGTCAGGCAAGTACTATGAGTGGGATATTACCGCCGACGGCAGTCAGGAGCTGGCGCTGGCCGGTGCAGGTTTTCTGCGCGCTATCTGGATTGACGAAATCGTGATTGAAGGCATCGAAATCCGCCCGCTGGGTGTCGACAGCCTGGAATTCGACGAGGCCGGCACCGTAGAAATCAGCTTTCTTGCGATTAAGCCCGGGACCTACAAGTTCGGCGTTCCCGGTCGCGAATCGCAAACCCTCGAGATCACCATCAAATAGTAGTAATCAAAACCATGACAATAAAAGTGATCAGAAAGCTTCGCGTTGCTCTGACACTGGCTCTGGGTGCCTGCACAC
>CAYZVB010000068.1:0-9281 GCA_964481315.1 uncultured Granulosicoccaceae bacterium | reverse complement strand
GGGTACACTCACCCCAGTTCTGGCTGACGCTATCGAGGTTAACATTGTGTACCTCGAACAACAGCGCGAGCGTGCTCCGGTGCTGTCGAATCTGGTGTCGCACCCTGAAGACGAAGGCGAACAGGGTGCCCTGCTTGGCATCGACGACAACAACACCACCGGCAAGTTTCTAAAGCAGAGCTACACGCTCGAAACAATCATTGTGGCACCGGATGAAGATGTCGTTGCCGCCGCCAAAACTGCGCTCGAAGGTGGCAAGTTGCTCATCGCCAACATGCCTGCCGACAAGTTACTGGAAGTTGCAGACTTACCGGAAGCGCAGGACGATCTTATTTTCAACGCAGGCAGTGCCGCCAATAATTTAAGAGCCGAAAGCTGCCGTGCAAACGTGTTGCACACCCTGCCGTCTCGTGCCATGCGAACAGATGCGCTGATGCAGTTTTTTAATAAACGCAAGTGGGACTCCATCTACCTGCTCGAAGGCAACCGCGATGTCGACACCTTGTTTGCCGACTCGATTCGGGCTTCTGCCAAAAAATTTCGCGTATCTATCGATCATGAAAAAAAGTGGATTGACGATGCCGACATGCGACGTAATGCCGCGGCAGAAATACCACTCTTTACTCAGGCACGAAAATACGATGTGGTGGTGGTTGCCGATGAAGACGACGACTTCGGTCAGTACGTCATGTACAACGCCTGGTTGCCGCGTCCCGTTGCCGGTACCACCGGTCTTGAGCCAGTCGCCTGGGACCGCGTGGTAGAGCAATGGGGGGCTGCACAGCTACAGTCGCGCTTTGGGGAACTGGCCGAACGCTCAATGACCAGTCTCGACTACGCCGCGTGGGCCGCGGTGCGCAGTGTTGGTGAAGCCGTAACTCGCACCAAGAGCACCGAAGTAAGTGACATCAGGGAATACCTGTTCTCTGACAAATTCACACTGGCCGGATTCAAGGGTGCAAAACTGACCTATCGTTCATGGAACGGCCAGCTGCGCCAGCCAATTCCGCTGGTACACCCTCAGGCAGTAGTCGCGCTTGCTCCGATAGAAGGTTTTTTACACCCCACCACAGAACTCGATACACTCGGTTACGATCAACCCGAGTCTACCTGCAAGGATATGAACTAATGAAAAGCCGGTACACGCACACAATAAAAAGCACTCTGGCCTGTGCTGTAACGACTGCCTTGCTTCTGGGTGCACAGCAGGCCAATGCGCACTGGGTATATGTATCCAACGAAAAAGACGACACGGTTTCTGTAATCGACACTGAAACCAATGAAGTTATAAAAACCCTCGACGTTGGTGAGCGGCCTCGCGGTATAACGTTATCTAAAGATTTCAAGTACCTGTACATCTGTGCTTCAGATTCCGACACCGTACAGATTATGGATGTGGCAACAGATAAAATACTGCACGAACTTCCGTCCGGTGAAGACCCGGAGCAGTTCGCCCTGCACCCTGACAACCGGCACCTGTACATCGCCAACGAAGACGATGCCATTGCCACCGTAGTCGACATAGAAACCCGCACCGTTGTCGCACAGGTCGATGTTGGTGTAGAGCCGGAAGGCATGGCCGTTAGCTATAACGGTAAGTGGGCCATTGTGACATCTGAAACCACCAACATGGCGCACTGGATAGACACCGAAACGCACGAACTGGTAGAAAACACACTGGTTGATCAGCGCCCTCGCGATGCAGAATTCACGCTGGACGACAAAGAGCTTTGGGTGTCTTCCGAAATCGGCGGGACCGTGTCTGTCATTGACACCGAAACCAAACAGATTAAGCACGTAATTAATTTCGAAATACAAGGCATGTCGGCAGATCGGATACAGCCGGTTGGCATGGAGCTCACCGCCGATGGAAAGTTTGCTTTTATCGCCCTGGGCCCGTCCAATCACGTTGCAGTTGTCGATCGCGCAACCTATGAACCCGTCGAGTACATTCTGGTGGGCAGAAGAGTCTGGCACACTGCACTGACCCCGGAACAGGACAAACTCTACACCACCAACGGTGTGTCAGGTGATGTGACTGTTGTTGATGTTGAAACACTTAAGGCCGAGAAAACCGTTAAGGTCGGGCGCTTTCCGTGGGGCGCTGCCATTCTTCCCAAAGAACATATTCCGGGTTAGCAACAAACCTCATTAGTCACCACGGATTAACCTGTGCACCGTTATAGCGGCCGATTTTTTTCGGCCGCTGACATATAGCCTGCACTGAATTCACTTCATATTCGCAAGGCGTTGCGAGCAAGCTCTACACCGTGATTTGGCAAATAGTCGCTGCTGCAACATCAACACACAGGCCTGACAGCGGCAGCCTACTTTAATCCGGCTATTTCATCGATCCGGTCGTGGCCCTGCTGTTTTTGTTTGTCGTCTATAAATGCAGCACTAAATGAGTTTTTTGCCAACTGCACAATATCAGCTGCATCGAGCTCAAGCGCCGTAGTCACCGCTTTGTAGTTATCGTTAATATAACCACCGAAGTATGACGGGTCGTCCGAGTTAACCGTCGCTACTATGCCGGCCTGCAGGGCTTTTTTAATCGGGTGCTGCTGAAGATCAGTTATGCCTTTTAAACGCAGGTTAGACAACGGGCACATAGTAAGCGGCGTTTGTTCTGCGGCCAGCCGCTTAACCAACGCCGGATCATCGAAGGCGCGGTTACCGTGATCAACCCGCTGTACCTGTAAGTCATCCAGTGCACCTTCTACATATTCTGCCGGCCCTTCTTCACCTGCATGCGCCACCGGTACAAAGCCCTGCTTGCGTGCTTCGGCAAAGACTCTGGAAAAGCCATCAGGCGGAAACCCCTTTTCACTGGAGTCGAGCCCGACACCATAGATAGTCTCTTTGTGTTTACAGGCACAATTCAGTGCTTCAAACGCCTGCTCTTCTGGCAGATGTCGCAGAAAACACATGATTAAACGAGAGGTAATACCGTAGTCACGCAACCCGGCCTCAAGCGCACTGCAAATACCATCGTGAACCGTTTCAAACGCTATTCCGCGGTCAGTATGTGCCTGCGGATCATAGAAAATTTCCACATGAGTGACGGCGTCTGCATGTACTTTAGTCAGATACGCGTAAGTCAGATCGTAAAAATCCTGCTCCTGCACCAGCACCGACATACCGTGGTAATAAACATCGAGAAAATCCTGCAGGCAGTCGAAGGCAAAAGCATCATTAACATCCTGCACGCTTTGGTACGGCAGCGTAACAGAATTGCGTTTGGCAAGCGCCAGCATCATTTCAGGCTCAAGTGTGCCTTCAATGTGTAAATGCAGCTCCGCTTTTGGAATAGTGTCTATTAACGTATCGACGTTCATAACGCCTGGCTCCAATGGTAACGACTAGTCCCGGCTGTACAGAATACCCGCAACTGACTGGCGACGTACCTCCGAATTGTTATTCAATTATAGACAGCCCGCCAAACCACGCCCAGCCCCATTAATCAGGGACCTGGCAGCACCTACTGTCGCAAGTCACAAACCCGCCTATTGATTCAGAGGCAGCATATCTGCAATAGTCGGCACAGCAAAGCAGGAGCCACCGATGCAAAGCGCCAGCCCAATCGCAACCACCGAAACCAACGAATCCCAACTGCGGGAAGACCTTGCCGCAGCTTTCCGGCTGGCTGCGGAATTCGGCTGGCACGAGTCCGTTGCCAATCACTTCAGCGCTGCAGTGTCGGACGATGGCAGCCGGTTTCTGCTCAACCCGCGCTGGCAGCACTTTTCGACTATCAATGCCGGTGACCTGTTACTACTCGACGCCAACGACGACAGCGTTATGCAACAGCCAAACGCGCCAGATCCGTCGGCGTGGTGTATTCACGGTTCAGTACACAGGCAGGTTCCGCAGGCACGCGTGCTGCTGCACTGCCACCCGCCGTATGCCACCGCACTGTGCGGCCTGAAAGACCCGGCCATAAAACCAATAGACCAGAACACCGCCCGGTTTTACAACCGCTGTGCCATTGACCTTGCATTTGGCGGCATTGCCGACGATGCAGAAGAAGGCAACCGCATTGCCGGTGCATTTGGCAATCACTCTGTGATGATGATGGGCAATCACGGTGTTAGCGTTGCAGCAGAAACTGTCGCCGAAGCTTTCGACCAGTTGTACTACCTGGAACGAGCAGCGCAAACCATGGTACTGGCCTACTCAACCGGCCAGCCGCTCAATGAAATGAATGATGAGCTGGCCGAAAAAACTGCGGCCGGTTGGGATAACTACACCGGCGCCGCTGAAGCGCACTTTGCGTTTTTGAAGTCGACGCTGGATGCTAAAGACAGCAACTGGAGGAGTTAGACCGAGCTACTAATTACTTTTGACTGGCACGAGTTATCAAAACAATACCGGCGCATACCAGCACCAGTGCGATCACAATTGAATTACTTAACTGCTCGCCGAGAATCAACCAGCCAAAAAACACACCAAACACAGGCGCTAAAAAGCTGAACGATGTTGTGGCAGCTGCGGGATAAATACTGAGTATCCAGAACCACAGCGAAAAGCCAAAGGCCAGCACGACTATAACCTGGAAGGTAAAGACCCACGCGAGTGTGGCCGTCATGTCGCGCACCAGATCACCAAACAATAAAGACAATGGCAATAGAATAATTGCAGAGACGGTGAGCTGATATAACAGCTGCATTTCGGGAGCTGCATTTTTTAGCGCCGACCCGCGACACAGTAACGCGATAACCGCCCAGCACAGGCTGGCAGCCAGAGCGAGCAAGTCACCGGTAAGACTGGCATTACCCGATTGCCGGTCGGCCATGGCAACTGCAACACCAATAACCGCCAGAGTTAGCCCGAGAATTCTGCGTGGGGTTAACGATTCGTTTGGCAGCAGAAAGTGCGCTGCTACCGTGAACCACACCGGCATGGTGTAGAACAGTACTGAGACTCTGGCAACGCTGGTTAAATCGAGTGCAATAAAAAGCACCAGAAACTCAAGCGAAAACATGGTGCCGCACAACAACCCCATCTTAAAAGTGCCATCGGTGACGGACAGTTTTTTTCGGGTGAGAAGCGCAAACAGCAGGATTGGTACAACCGCACAGGCGGAACGCAACCCCGCCTGAAACACCGGTTGTAACCCGGCGTTGACCATTTTTATCAATACCTGGTTGAGCCCGAGTAAGCCTGCCTGCAGTACCAGCATGGAGGCCCCGAACGTATCCATTCGGTCTTTTTTATTAATGTGTCACGACCTGAATTGCGGTGGGCGATGACGATTCATTTGTCTTTCTTTTGAAGCATATCTGCAAGATCGGCAAACGGGTTATGCGTACTTACCGGGGCAGTTTTGTCTTCACCATAGGTGATTACTTCTACAAAGCGCTGGTGTTCATTGTCGTGACAAAACACACACAGCAGCTCCCAGTTGGAACCGTCTTCGGGGTTGTTATCGTGGTTGTGATCGCGGTGGTGTACGGTGAGCTCACGAAGGTTGCTTTCATTAAACTCGCGCATGCAACGACCACAAACCCACGGATACATACCCAGCGCTTTGCGCCGGTAGCCGTCTTCACGTGCTTCGTACGAGGCGCGCGCGTCTGCAACCAGTTTATCTAATCGATCATTTGATGCCATGGTTCCTCCACCGCTGTATTAGCTCATGCTGTATCAGACTAACCCACGTTGCTGCAGTGCGTGCGGCAATTCTGAAATGTCATTCAGTACCATGTGCGCATCGGCACTGAGATCGCCCTCACTGGCAGGCCCGGTTAACACTGCAACCAGCAGCCCCGCACCTGCAGCACGACCGGCATGCAAATCATGCGTACTGTCACCCACCATAGCAACAGTTTCAACCTCACAGTTGGTTTCACTGCTGAAAGCCTGAATCATACCCGGCCCGGGCTTACTGCCAAAACCTGAGTCAAACCCGCATATAAAATCGAAATGATGCTCAACCCCCAGCGATGCCATATGCCGGTGCGCCACCGCTTCATAGTCGTTGGTTGCCACGCCAAGGGTTAAGCCGGCAGATTTAAGCGCGGTGAATACAGCGTTTAAATCAGTCACCGGTGACACCGGCAAGTCTTCTAGCGAAGCCAGCCCGACCTGTTCAATATATTCGGGGCTTTGATTTAGCATTTGCGCCCAGATGTCATTGGTTTCATCTGCGGACGCACTTACCACCAGCGCACCGGGTTCGAACTGGCGGGTATCGGGGTTGTAGCCCACCGCTTCAGACAAGCGGTGCTGCAGTGGCTGGTCTGCCGGTGCGAGTTGTGCGACGACTTTTTCACACCATGCGCCCCAGATGTCGTTAAAGCTCAGTATGGTGCCGTCTTTGTCGAACAGCACTCCCCGAAGTGTTTTCATCCGGTTAGTACCCCATGGCGCAACCGTCTTTACGCGGATCGGAACCGCCGGTCAGCACATTGTTTTGCCAGTCGATCCAGATAGCCTGGGAGCCGCCAATGGGCCGTTGGGCAGGCACCATATGGTGACCCTTGTTACGCAACGCTTCGATAATATCTACACTGAAGGTACTTTCATATTCAACCGTATCGGTGCCGGGCACCGGAAACAGACGCGGTGCGTCCTGCGCTTCCTGAATGTCCATACCAAAGTCCATCATGCGGGTTAAGAATTGCATGTGACCATACGACTGATAGTCGCCACCCATGACACCAAAAGGCATCACGGCACGACCGTCTTTGGCCACCATACCGGGAATAATAGTGTGCATTGGACGCTTGCCCGGGCCAATACAATTAGGGTGGCCGGGCTCGACCACAAAACTCTCACCGCGGTTGTGTAGCATTACACCGCTTTCAGGCGCCATTTGCACGCTGCCAAAAGAGTGAAACACCGAGTTAATAAAACTGCAGACGTTGCGGTTTTTATCGACCACCGAAAGACATACCGTGCTTTGTTGTTTCGGCGATGTGTACTGTGGAATAACGTCGGTTCTTTGCGCAGGATTAATACTGTCGCGAATTTCTTTGGCATGTTCTGCAGACAACAGCCAGTCAACCGGTACATCGGCATGGCGCTGATCAGCCACATACAGATACCGGTCCTGATAGGCTATTCTGCCTGCTTCAATTTCCATGTGCAGACGCTCGACCGATAATGGATCGCCAACCGCAAACTCATTAACAATATTCAGCAGCTGCAGCGCAATAATGCCCTGCCCGTTAGGTGGAATCTGGTAAACATCATAACCGCGGAAGTTGTTACTGATGGGGGTGACGTACTCTCCCGAGACACTGGCAAAATCTTCCATGGTGTGCAAACCACCCAGAGACTGCAGGTATTCCACCATGTCACTTGCAATAGCGCCTTTATAGAATGCATCGGCACCGTTTTCGGCAATAGCCGTTAACGTTGCTGCCAGTGCAGGTTGTTTATGCACCGACCCGACCGCCGGCGTTTTACCGTCGATCAGAAAAACACTGGCGGCATTTTTATCGTTGCGAAGTAAATCTATTTGAGCAGCGAAATCGACACTGACACGCGATGAGATTGGGTAACCGTCGCGCGCATACACAATTGCAGGTGCCAGAATTTCTGCCAGAGTCAATTCACCATGGTCGGCATTTAACTGAGCCCACGCACTGACTGCACCGGGCACGGTAACCGAGTGCGGCGACTGACGCTCTATTTTGTTGATGTTGTTGTTCTGATACCACTCAAGCGTCGCTGCCGCCGGTGTTTGCCCCGAGCCGTTGTAGGCGATAGGTGCGGTGCTGCCTTCAGGCGCATACAAACAAAAACAGTCACCGCCAATGCCGGTTGAGTGCGGCTCTACAACACACTGCACCGCACAGGCGGCAATAGCCGCATCGAGCGCGTTACCACCCTGCTTCAAAATGTCGAGCGCTGCATTGGTCGACAACGGGTGTGATGTAGCTACCATACCCTGACGGGCATAAACGGGAGAACGACCAGGTGCTTCCAGGTTGCGCATGAGACTTACTCGGTCATTAAAGCGTTCAGGTTAACGCCGGTGAATAGTTGTGGTGAGGCCGCATTATATACGGTGCTGTGAATGCTGTTTAACACTTTACAGATCTCACTCCGGGTATGTTTACCCGGAGTGACGAGCAAGACGAAAAAATTAAAAAGAGCAAGGCTGTTGATAGCCTGCCTTATGCGCTTCTCTTACTTTGCCCGTGTCCACGTTTGCGAACGGCAGATGACGCCGCCAAGCACACAACCGGATACCTTTAAAGTGTCTGTGTCTTTGAGTTTCATTTTAGACTTGTACCACTTTTTGGTATCAGGCGCGTATATCTTGCCTTTGGCAAATGCAGTTTCAGTTTTCTGCTGCATGCCTTTGATCATCTCGGTACCAACAATCGACGCATCTTTTACCTCGTGAGCATCTACTATGGTGCCACAGAGCTTATCGCCGCACGGTTGAATATCGACAGTCAGCCACGCGCCTTCTTCAGACTTTTCAGTATTCCATTTTCCAAGGACTTCTCCTTCGGCATGAACCAGCGGTGCCGCCACCAGTGCGAATAGGAAACACAGTATTTTGATCATTAATTACCCCGGAATTTGATAGTAGGATGACAGGAACCACGACAGCCCGGCGAAGCCACCGTCACTTTACACCGGCGCCATTGCACAGCATACGCAGTTCCGGTCAGAAGAATAGCGGATTATCGACATCTGCGTGTCCGCTTTCTGTCAATATTCGAAAACACGCTGGCAACCCCACGACACTCAGACAATGGCGCTAAGCAAATCAAGCAAAACGGCAAGCCCCGCTGCGCTGCCGGCACCGCCAAGCAGATATCGGTCGGGCCTGATAACCACCGCCCCGGCGTTATATTCATGCAGGCAATCTGCAAGTGCCGGCTCTTCGTCGGCGGATAACATCAGGCATGACTGCGGCACGCGGTTTTTACACCCGTGCAGCAGTTCACCGGTTGCGATCAATACCGGTCGATACCCGGCAACGTCGTCAAGTAAACGCCCGCACTGCAATTGCGGCTGGGGAAACCAACGACCCGCGAGACTGCCTGCGCCCAACCCCTGCCCCAGCACCGGTGTGATCGATTTCATACGGGTAGTCCCATCGTGTTGGCCTGCAGACTGCTGGGTGTGCAACGTTGTACTGCAGGAGTTGATCAATGCACCGAGCTCAATCGCTGTTGTGATGTATTCGGTGACATTCGGAATGCGTTCAGCGGCATAACTATCCAACAGGGGCTGCAGGTTGTTACTGTGAGACTGCGTCTGAATGTACCGGCTAAGTTTCCACGCAAGGTTTGCCGCATCCCTGAGACCTGCAC
>CAYZVB010000067.1:18602-19107 GCA_964481315.1 uncultured Granulosicoccaceae bacterium | reverse complement strand
TAGGCGTGATCACAACCCTGATCATTAGTGAACCGGCTAGCACCAAAGAGTCAGAATCCACACACCATGTCGGCGATCATCTACGTTTCTTCGTTTCATTCTTGGTCGCAGTGGTTGCTTTCATTCTGGTATATCGCCTAAGTGGTGATATTGTAAAACCAACGCGCGACTATTTAACCGAGCTGCTCGAAAATAAAAATCTGGCCCACCTGATTGTCTCAACTGCAAGGCTCACCACTGCTCTGCTAATGGTTACGGCTGTATCATGGTTGCTGATCAGATTGCGGGCCGTCGATGGGCGCATAGTTGGAGAAGCCTATGTAATACCAGTAAAAGACTTCTTTACACGCTACGGAAAAACACTGGCCATCCTGTTGTTATTACTGGTCGGCTTTTATAGGGTCTCAGATATCGTTTTAGGCGTGATAGCCAATGTTTTCTACCAGGATATGGGCTTCACTAAAACACAGATCGCCAGCGTATCGAAGGTATTCGGTTTATGGAT
>CAYZVB010000067.1:16767-18592 GCA_964481315.1 uncultured Granulosicoccaceae bacterium | reverse complement strand
TTTCTTGGTGGGTTACTCGCAGTACGTTACGGAGTAATGCGTATACTGTTGCTTGGCGCGATTCTGTCCGCAGGAACGAACCTACTATTTATCCTATTGGCTAATTCAGAGACTGGTGGATCGCCTGACATCAATTTACTTTTTATCGTTATCGGCGCTGATAATTTATCTGCCGGGCTCGCCAGCGCAGCATTTATCGCTTTTCTTTCAAGCTTGACCAACGTGTCGTTTACAGCGGTACAATACGCTATTTTCAGTTCTCTGATGACACTATTCCCTAAGGTGCTGGGTGGCTATTCTGGTGGCTTTGTCGAATCGATGGGGTATGCAAACTTTTTCATTATGACGACTCTGCTTTCCTTACCAGTGTTAATTCTAATCTTGATTACTTGGCGCTACTTCGACGGTCGGGTCAAGTGCGCAGACTAGCGGAGACCACACCCGATTAATACACCGGAAAAAAGTCACTTTCTAAAAAAGACAAACGTGGCCCGCCACGTGTCAGGCTTGATCTGACGAGATCTGAAGCACTATTTTTCCACTGGTTAACAACGCACACTTTTACGCTTCCAACTGATAATCGTAATCAATAATCAGTGGCGCGTGGTCTGAGAAGCGATGGTCTTTGTAAATGTGCGTTTTACTGACATTGTCGCGCATATCCGGGGTGCACACCTGATAGTCAATCCGCCATCCGGTATTGTTAGCCCAGGCCTGACCGCGGTTCGACCACCAGGTGTATTGATGTTCCTCCTGCGGCAAACAACGGAACGCATCGACAAACTTGTGACGGTCAAAAAGCTCAGTCAGCCATTCACGCTCTTCCGGCAGAAAACCAGAATTTTTCTGATTGCCGCGCCAGTTTTTTATGTCTTCTTTTTGATGCGCTATGTTCCAGTCACCACATAGAATATAAGGGCGTCGACGCTTTTTGAGTTTCAGCATGTGTGGCAGGAACATGTCCATCATGCGGTACTTGAATTGCTGCCGTTCATCCCCTGTTGTGCCTGACGGCAGGTAAAGCGATACCACCGACACATTGCCGAAAGTAGCTTCGAGATAACGACCTTCCCGGTCGATCAACTCATCGCCAACACCTTTGACGACTTTTCTTGCAGGTACCCGGCTGTACACCGCGGTGCCACTGTAGCCCTTTTTTTCCGCATCGTGCAGATAACGCGTGTATCCGGCAGGCGAGAACAGTTCGTCCTGCAGTTGCGACTCCTGCGCCTTGGTTTCCTGCAAACAGACAACATCGGCCTGCTGCTCCTGCATCCAGTCGAAAAATCCTTTCTTCGCAGCCGCGCGGATGCCGTTGCAGTTTAATGTGATGATTCTCATTGGTTTTTTGAAGGTGCGGGCCGGAATACCCATGATCGCACAGCGGTACAGATGTGCGCCATTGCTCAATGTCAGTGAGAATAATTACAAGACCAAAACAATCACTGATTCACAGCGTATTTCTCAATTATCTCTGCAAAGTCCCGCTATAAACAGTGTCGGCACCAGCCACAAAGTTGTCCGCAGGATGTCCCAACAAGCGAAACAGCAGAAGACCGTGAAAAAAAGCTCAGTTCAAAAGACAAACCAGGCAGTCACTGTGCAGGCTGTCGCGGCACCCGTAAACCACTGGCTATTCCGTGCACTGACCGGCGGAGTGTTCATTGCTGCCCTGCTGGCTATGTCAACCGCTGACGCACGCTGGTACAAGTGGGTCGATGAAAATGGCAAGATTTCCTATCAGGATCGCCCGCCTCCGACTGACTATAACGAGTCTACTCAGGTTCTTAATACCCAGGGCGTGACAGTCAAGCGGATTCCCAGT
>CAYZVB010000067.1:4742-16757 GCA_964481315.1 uncultured Granulosicoccaceae bacterium | reverse complement strand
GGATATCTCTGCGCTGGTAGAGTCCGAAGGTCTCGCCCTTGGTTTAGCATTCGACGGCGACGGTAACGCGCATGTACGATCAGATGGTTATTTTAAATTCACGCCTCGATCTGATCGAAGAGAAAATCAGCAAGCGTATAGACCGCGGCCTGGCGCCAAGCGAAGCGCTGGAGTCAGATCGCGCAGCCGTTATACGAAGCATCGACAGCACTAATGCGCTGATCAAGTCGAAGCTCAAGGAACGCAGACAGGTAGCTATGATGTTTGAAGATGACCTCAAGCGCTACCGTGAACTCGCAGAGGCCGCCCGCAGCGCAGCACTGTCTGACGAATAGCCGGAAGTTTCAGTTAAAAACCCGTTGTCAGTGACCCGCCACAATCTGGGTGCCGACGCCGGTGTCTGTAAACAACTCCAGCAGTACAGCGTTTTCTACCCTGCCATCCAGCACTGTTGCCGAACTCACACCACTGGCAACTGCTTCAAGCGCACAGCGGACCTTCGGTAACATACCACCGTAAATCGTCCCGTCTGCCACCAGACTGTCTATCTGTTGCGGAGTCAGGCCGGTAAGCAGCTCCCCTTCCTTGTTAAGAATGCCGGCAGTATCGGTCAGCAGTAACAATTTTTCTGCATTCAGCACCGATGCAACAGCGCTTGCGACCAGATCGGCGTTTATGTTGTAACTGTGCCCGTCACTGCCGACACCAACCGGTGCTATCACCGGTATAAAGCCACCGGTTTCAAGCGTCTGCAGGATATCGACATTGACCGACTCTACCTCGCCTACATGGCCCAGATCGGCCGACTCTGACTCAGTCTCTGCTGTCGGGAGTATCAGAGGCCAGGCACGCAGCAAACCACCATCTTTACCGGTCAGGCCGACGGCCCGCCCGCCAACCTGGCTTAGCAGTGAAACAATGCTCTTGTTGACCTGTGCACCGAGAACCATTTCAACCACATCCATGGTTTCGGAGTCGGTGACGCGCATCCCCTGTACAAAGCGACTTTCCTTACCCAGCTGATTCAGTAGCTGACCAATTTGCGGTCCGCCGCCGTGCACCACAACGGTGTGAATACCGACCTGATTCATCAGCACGATATTTCGCGCAAAGCTCGATTTCAGTGTTTCATCAATCATCGCATTGCCGCCAAACTTCACGACAATGGTCTTACCGGCAAACTGTTGTATGTAGGGCAGCGCTTCGTTGAGAACACGAGCGATGTTATGGGCGGCAGGTTTGTCCAACAGGGCTGTCTCCGGGGTTTCCCCCGGAGCAGCGATATGCGGGCCGGGAGCCTAGAAAGGAAGATCCAGTGATGAGTCTACAGCCAGCATGGCTGCACGAAACTCTGATTGTATTTCTTCGAGCGCCGATTTTGAATCCGCTTCGAAACGAATGACCAGTGACGGCGTGGTGTTGGACGCACGCACAAGCCCCCAGCCCGCTGGAAAGTCGGCTCTAAGTCCGTCGATGGTGGTCAGTTCTGCATCTTTGAAGTTGGCACTGTCAATAAACGACTGCATAAATTTATGGTGCTCGCCTTCGGCGAACTTAATACCCAGCTCAGGGGTATTAACGCTGTCGGGGATCTCGCCAAAGATCTCGCTGACCTTGCGCTTATCTTTCGACAGGATTTCCAGTAGCCGCGCAGCTGAGTACAACGCATCGTCAAAGCCGTACCAGCGTTCTTTAAAAAAGATATGACCACTCATTTCGCCACCGAGTGCTGCACCGGTTTCTTTAATGCGGGTTTTTACAAACGAGTGACCGGTTTTCCACATTTCAGGTTCGCCGCCGGCTTCTTTAATCGCCGCAGGCAGCAGTCTTGAGCATTTAACATCATAGATAATGCGTGCACCGGGGTTGCGCGAAAGAATGTCGCGCGAATACAAAATCATTTGCCGATCAGGCCAGATAATCTGTCCACGGTCATCAATCACACCGACTCTGTCACCGTCGCCGTCGAATGCCAGACCAAGGTCGAGACCTTCGGACTCTACCAGCGCAGAGATATCCTGCAGATTTTCAACTTTTGCAGGGTCGGGGTGATGATTGGGAAAGTTACCGTCAACTTCCGAAAACAGCTCATGCACTTCACAACCCAGCTTACGGAACAGGCCCGCTGCACAGACACCTGCCACACCGTTACCACAGTCAGTGGCAATGCGCATTGGACGATCGAGTTTAATATCACCGATCACCCGGTCAAGGTACGCGTCCAGCACATCCTGTTCTGAGTACTCACCCTCACCACTGGCAAGATCGTCGTTAACCAGACGCTGGTACAACAGCTGTATACCGTCACCGAACAGCGTGTCGCCGCCGATCATCATTTTAAGACCGTTATACTCCGGCGGATTGTGGCTGCCGGTCACCATGATGCCGGTGCCGGTATCGAGGTGATAAGTGGAGAAGTACAACACCGGTGTTGGCACCATACCGATGTTAATCACGTTACAACCGGTACTTTGAATGCCTTTTGCCAGCGCACTGATCAGATCCGGACCGGACAGACGACCGTCACGGCCGAGCGTCACAGTGTTCTGACCGCGCGCAAGACTTTCACTGCCAAAGGCTCTGCCGATCTGCTCAACCGCCTCCGGAGTCAGCGCATCGGCAACGACACCACGGATGTCGTAAGCGCGAAAAATTGAAGCATCAATATTCATGGTTCACCTCGGGGCAGGGAATTAATTTGATTCGTATGTTAAAGCACAAAGCCCGCCATACAATTTACAAAGAAATAACAATAGCTTGAGCAGCAATCAGCGACCGGTAGAACCAAACCCGCCCTGCGCACGATCGGTAGAGACAAAGTCTTCAACCAGCTCAAAGTCGGCCTGTACCACCGGCACAATCACCAGTTGCGCAATTCGTTCACCGGGAGTAACTGTGTAGGGCTGTTCAGAACGATTCCAGCACGATACAAACAGCTGCCCCTGGTAGTCGGAATCGATAAGCCCCACAAGATTGCCAAGCACTATACCGTGCTTGTGTCCAAGCCCGGAGCGCGGCAGGATCATCGCGCACAGACCGGGGTCGGCAATGTACATTGCCAGCCCGGTAGGCAGCAGTTCAACGTCACCCGGTTGCAATGTAAGCTCATTGTCAACGCACGCCCGTAAATCGAGACCCGCCGAACCGTCGGTGGCACGCTCGGGTAACTCGATCGACTTACCAAGACGCGAATCGAGTATTTTTAGCTGTACTTTTTTATGCATGACCGGCCTGGTTTTCCCGATGCCTGTAGCGTGAAGCAATAAGCGTAATAAGTTCTGCGGACAATGACTGTTTGGAACGCGCTGAAAAAGACTGCCCGCCGTCAGGCCAGAATACTTCAACCGCGTTCTGATCACTGTTAAACCCTGTCGCGGTTCCACCCACCAGATTAGCGATGATCATATCGAGCTTTTTGCGCTGCATTTTGCCGCGTGCATAAGCCTCAAGATTTTCTGTTTCTGCTGCAAATCCAACGCACATCGGGCGTGATGATAACGCAGCCACATCAGCCAGAATATCTGCATTGCGGGTTAACTTCAGCACCATATCATCAGCGGATTTTTTAATTTTATTTTGCGCCTGTTCCGCTACCCGGTAGTCGGCAACTGCCGCCACCGAAATAAAAATATCGCTGGTATCTGCACGTTTCATCACTTCGCGGTGCATATCTCTTGCGCTAATCACGTCAACGCGATCGGCATTAGCGGGTGTTGCCAAACGCACCGGACCGGCAACAATAGTGACATGCGCACCGGCGTCGAGAGCTGCCTGTGCCAGCTCAAAACCCATTTTTCCACTGCTGTGGTTACTGATAAAACGCACCGGATCGATATCTTCCCGGGTTGGACCTGCGGTAATCAGCACATGCCTGCCGCTTAACAATCCGTTCGATGAGCCGGGCTCTGCAGTTACAGCGGCCTGCCGTTCAACGATTGCCTGAACAATGTCATCGGGCTCCAGCATTCGTCCGACACCCGTTTCGCCGCAGGCCTGAGATCCCACATCCGGGCCCAGCACCTCAACTCCCCGCGACACCAGTGTCTGCAGGTTGGCGGAGGTTGCAGCGTGGTGCCACATCATGCTGTTCATCGCCGGCGCGATGATTTGTTTTGCGGTGGTTGCAAGGCAAATAGTGGATAACAGATCGTCGGCAATGCCCGCCGTCATACGCGCGATAGTGTTGGCCGTGGCAGGCGCAATCAGCAGAATATCTGCCCAGCGCGCCAACTCGATGTGTCCCATACCAGCCTCGGCATCTTCATCAAGCAAATCCAGATGCACCGGGTTACCGGTTACTGCCTGAAACACCAGCGGACGGATAAATTCACCGGCCGAACGGGTCATTACAACGCGAACCTCAACGCCGTGATCGGCGAGTCGGCGCACAATTTCCGGTGACTTGTAACAGGCAATTCCGCCGGTGATGCCAAGTAATACTTTCATTAAGTTTTTCCCTGAAAGCGTGAAGCAGAGAGATAGTTCAGTGGTATGAAATTAATCTGCGTTGCATGATAACGAGTCTGTTGCACATCTGTGAAACGGCGCAGACTTTCGCACCGCAGGCAGCTTACTATCCGCCAATGGCATTATCAGATTTACCCCGTAGTGAACGCCCGCGAGAGAAATTGCTCGCCAGTGGCCCCTCCATCCTGACCGACGCAGAGCTTCTGGCCATACTGATCAGAACCGGTACCCGAGGTCGATCCGCGCTGCAGATTGCTCACGATATTATCGAGCAGCACGGCGGACTGGTGCATTTATTTTCATCAGACCAGGCCACGTTCTGCAATACCAAAGGCCTTGGGCCTGCAAAATACGCGCAACTCACAGCGGTGCTTGAAATGGCCAAGCGCTACGAAACCGGGCGCGCCAAAGAGCGGGAGTTCCTGGAATCTCCGGATGCGGTAAAAAGTGTGGTGTCGCTGAATATGCGATCACTGGAGCACGAGGTGTTTGCCTGCCTGTTTCTCGACAACCGCCACCGTCTCATCAGGTATCAGCCGCTGTTCAACGGCACTATAGACGCGGCGTCAGTGTATCCGAGAGAGGTAGTTAAGGCCGCGCTGCAGTACAACTGTGCTGCGGTGGTGCTGGCGCACAATCACCCGTCAGGCGTTGCGGAGCCCAGTCGCGCGGATATCGACATCACCAAAAGACTGGTCAAGGCACTGGCTGTGGTAGACATACGGGTGCTGGACCACATCATTGTGGGCGACGGATATCAGGTGTCCCTTGCGGAGAGGGGAGAAATGTAAAAGCTCCGCACCGGATGGTGCGGAGCTGAACTACTACTTAAACGATCGCTCGCTTTAGTTGATCGCTTCGACTCTGATTTCGACGCGACGATTGAGGCGTCGGCCTTCAGCAGTGTCGTTGCTCGCGATTGGAGCAGTCTCACCCAGGCCGGATGCCGTAATTGGCACTTGAGGGAATGCACCTTCGAGCTTCGCTTTTACAGTTTCGGCGCGACGCTCGGAGAGGCCCTGGTTGTATTCAACCGAACCGCGGCTGTCAGCGTGACCGACAACGTCGACCAGCTCGATGTCCTGATAGGACTGCAGCTTGGTGATCAGTCCATCCATCTCACGATTGCCCTGCGCAGTCAGCTGAGAAGAATCGTAAGGGAACAGCGCCCGTCCGCTCAGCACTACCTTCTCGATTGAAGGCTCAGGAGCCGCTTCAGGAGCTGGCTGTGGTGGCGGTGGCGGCGGTGGTGGCGGTGGTGGTGCCACCTGCTCTTCCGGCTCCGGCGCTTTCTCAGCCATCATTTCTTTCTTTTCCATCTCACCATCACCGCAGGCAGACTCGTCGCCCCAGTGTTTGTCTCTCAGGCAGTCCCCGCCGCCAGACAATATGGTGCCATCCTTGCCGACAACGTAGCCAGTGGAACCCACTGAAGAACCATCACCTGATAACGTGCCACACCCGGCCAATAGAGCAGCACCTACAGCGACAGACAGGAGTTTTATATGCATTGAATCACTCCAATTTGCGATTACTTTGTTTAAACAGTATATGAGCAGGTGATTTTCTTATTTAAAAGGCCCTGCCTCGGCTTTACGTGAGTTAACACGCTTGTACTTGTAATATTGCTGTATCAATAGTTGCTTTGAGAAATTTTCCACCACCCAACTACCGCACACCACCCTTTCCGCTGCCTGACAATCACAAGTATTGTCAAAAAACGTACACGGCTGTATTAATCCTAACACAAGTTATGTGCACAGGATCAACAAATAAGCGAACAAATTATCCAAAGCCAACACGTTTGTAACGTATTCTGGTAAGAATTGGGCCGGTAATAAGGTAGTAAGGGGTAAATTTCAGTATGTTACACTTAGTTTACAATGCCCTTTTACCGGCGACCTGCACCCTGTGCGACAGCAAAACCGATACCGGTATCGATCTGTGCCGAGCATGTTTCAACCAGCTTCCGCATAACCATCGGCATTGCAAAACCTGCGCCCTGCCCTTGCACTCGTCACCGCATACCCATTTGCAGCCATCAATTCAGTGCGGTAACTGCCTGGCGAATAGTTGCATTTTCGATGAGGCATGCATTCCTTTTCTATACCGCCCGCCGGCGGATTTTATGGTGCATCAGCTGAAATTTTCCGCTGAAAGAAAATTTGCCAGACTGATGGGAGAGCTATTGGCCGGCGCAGCGGCATCAGCACCCCGGCCGGACCTGCTGGTGCCGGTTCCGGTGCACCGAGACAGATACCTGGAACGCGGCTTCAATCAGGCAAGCTCGCTGGCCTCGGTCATTGGCAAACGACTTAACATTCCAGTCGACACCAAACTGGCACGACGGGTGGTGGCACAAACCCCGCAAGCCGGTTTAAACGCCAGACAGCGACGCACCAACGTGCGCGGTGCATTTGAGGCAGACGCAGTCGGAGACAGGCGGCACATTGCAATCATTGACGATGTACTGACCACCGGGGCGACCGGCGAAGCGCTGGCCAAAGCGCTGAAAAAGTCCGGCTGCCAACATCTGTCTGTGTGGGCGTTCGCCAGAACCCCGTAACCAACAGCTATCGACGCATGAGCAGATTGTCGATCTCGCTGTTTTTCAGCACGCTGAATCTATCCTGCATCTGGCGGGTGCTGTCGAGCAATTCTGTAGTTTTACCTTGCAGCTGCCGACGTTCTTCGGCCACCCGCTCAAGCGCTTCTCGATACGGTGCGGCAAATGAATCGAGATCCTGTTGCAGTGCACCGGTCAGTGCGCGCTCGACCGACTTCGGCACTGATGGCTTTAAAAAGTGACTCGCTACGGCCGGAATTAGCCACGCAATCGCCGTCAACATCAGACCGTTTACCAGCAAATCCACACCGACATACGCCGTTCGGTCGGCAGCACCGTCAATAAACCCGTCGAACACCCGGTATGCAATCCAGCACACCACCGCCAGCGGCAACAACCACTGCAACCAGCGGCAGACGGAATGCAGAGTCCGCTGCCACGGCAGGCCCGGATTCGCCACTGCTTGTGACACCACCTGCTGCCAGTCAGCGCCGATACGATGATCCGACACTCCGGATTCTGCCGGCTGTGCAGCAGCAATTCGCAGCGCCGGTACACCATGCGACTGCTCCGCCAGTTGAAAGCGGCTTAGGGTGTCCTTCAACCTGGCTGTTGACCAGTCCGACCACAGAGACGATGCTTCACTGGCCAGCCTTTGTGCACTCACCACCTCGCCGTCGCTTTGCCTGGTACCGCGCAACGCATTTAACGCAGTTTTGACCGGTGAACGTTCCGCCGCGGCAAACCGTTCACTGTACTCACGCACTGCCAGTGCGGAACCTGCGGTAACCTCAGCGGTAAAGTCACTCCAGTGCTGATCAAAAGATTCGCGTAATCCGCTTTCGTGTTCACCGAGCATCGGCAGCTGATCGTTCAGTTGCTGCTCGGCCGCATTTAAACGATGCAGCCAGCCAAACTGCTCGAGCTGCTGCACGGCATTGTGTTCCGACATTGTCGCCACCAACGTCGACAGTGCGTCAAATTCGTCTTCATTGTGATCGGGCACCGCACAACTGGTTTTAAAGATTTTTGGATTTTCAAAACCTGTGCTTTGCAACAACTCGCGAAAATCACTCAGCTGAATTGCTTCAGCTTTGTCCCACTGATTCATCACAAACAGCCAGCCGTGCCGGTAACCGTGCGACTGCAATAGACGCCATCCTTCTGCATCACGGTATCGCTCAGGCGTGACTACATAGATCAACAGATCAATGTACGGCAGCCACTGCACTACCTGGTCACGGTTCTGTGTTTCTTCACTGTCGAAGTCAGGCATATCAACCCACATGACATCGGCAAAAGCTTCACTGCTGTGGCTGACACTGGAGAAATTTTGTTGTGGAAAGCCAGTTGGCAATGCAGTAATTTTCTTATCCTGATGCAGGTAGGCGGTAATTTCCATTGACGTTGGTCGCACAACGCCGGTGCGGGCAATTTCGTCACCGGCCAGACGATTGAGCAACGAGCTCTTACCTGCACCGGTACCACCAAACAGTCCCACCACAAGCGGACGATGATCATGATCGTCAAACAAGTCCGCAGCACTTGATGTATCTGCCAACTTTACTTGGTTATCTGCTATCCAGGATTTCTCTGCAAGTTCGGTTTGCAGCTGTTCTATCTGACTGTACAGCGTTTGCATCGTTACATCAGTCATCAGTTGCCGCACCTTCTGACACGTTGTAGTGCCGTGCCGTTTGCTTGAGTTGTTGAACAGAAATACCTGACTCAGGTGCCAGCGCATTGAGCTTTATTGCAAGCTTTCGATTGATTAGCGAAGTCACAGCTTTCTTCTGATAATTTTTTAAATCCTGTTGCACTTTCTTCATGTACTGACCAAGCGCACCTTCGGTTAGCATACTGGTGAGCGACAACATCGCAGGCGCTACAACAAGATCTACCGCACCCAAACCTCCCGACTTAACTGCAAGTACAACAGCTGCTGCATCGGCACTGACTCTGGCAGCACGCAAGCTGTTAAGCGTCGCCGGCTGCTCCTGTAGTTTGGTATACAAAGCTCGGGCAGCACGCTCAGTTTCTACCTTTAACAATGTCTGATAATTATCGAGTTCGTTGTGGTACCCCTTAGTGAAAGCCGGCTCTGCCGCCTGCAGCTTTGTACCAAGCTCGGCCCACCACTGCTGATTGTTTTCCTGCTCACTGATCTGCACTGCCAGTGTGGTTAAACCATGATCGAAAAGTTCTTCAAGCAAACGTCGCTCTTCACTGCGCTTATCCTGTTTGTTTGTTCCTGCCGGATTGTGTTGTGTGGCTGTGCTGATGACCTTGCGCACCGGCCAGGTAACGATATTTCTAATCCTGGTCAGTGGCTCAGCCATACCGGGCACTTCGAGCAACACCAGCAACTCTGCCACTGCCAGTTGAAATGTCTCGCGATGGCGGCTGCTGTTATCAAGAAACTCTGCCTGGTAGCGATTAACCAGCCCGACACTGGCCTGCTGGACCATTTGTTTCCATTGTTGTTGTTGCGTGTGGTGTGCAGAGATCGGCTGCACCCAGTCATGCCAGTGCTGACTGACCAGACGATCGAGCCCGGCCTGCATGGTTTCGACCGGAGCTCGCTCTGGCAGATCGGCGATGTGTTTTTTCAACGTTTGCAAATCTTCAGACTGAAGTAGCCCGGTTTGCGGGTTGGCAACTTCGTCAATGAACAGCACCTGCGGCAAAGTCGATTCTGCATGGCGCGCTGTAATTTGTGAGTATTTGCTATTGACTGATTCAGTCAGCTGTTGCCTGACTGATGGTGACGTTTTATTGATTACAACAATAACCGGTTTTCCTGCCAGTGCCAGCATATCGAGTGCGTCCCACACTGATTTGTCTGCATACTTTTCTTTACTGACAACCATCACTACAACATCGGCAAGCGCCATCGTCTGTAACACCGGACTGCGATAGTGGAACGAGGCGACAGAATCAAAATCCGGTGTGTCCCACAACGCCATGTTGCCGAACTGCGCTGCAGTGTCCGGCGCAAGCGACGCACTGACATCGGCATAGGAGTATTCACCAAGCACGGTTCGCTGCAGCGCCTGCGCAGGCTGTCTTTTCATTGTATTGAAATATACCGGCAGCCAGCTTTCGTCGTGTGGCGCAAAGGCAAAACCATTGCAGTGCACCGTGAAGCCCGCCTGTGCACTGGCCTGTGCACTGGCTTTGGCATTGGCTGTAACACCGGCCTCGTCGCTTGCGTCTGTAACGCCAAGTAACAGGCTTACCAGTGTACTTTTACCAACCTGCGTCGGCCCGACGACGACGACCTGCAGGGGATGATCCGGGTGGCTGCGACTGAGAATTATTTTGCGTTCAAGTGCATCCGCAAACATCAGTGTCGTCAGTTCACTGCGCACCACGGCACTGCGTTCAGACACACCATCCTGCTGATCAAGCTCTGCGATATAGCGCTCGATAATCGGTCTTAAATGCGAACTCATCAGATATAAAACTCAGACTGTCTTATCGACAAATAAACCGGCAAAAACAGCAAGCCCCATATAGTTGCTCATCTGAAAAGCTTTGAAACACCGCGCGGCATCTCTGCCCTTGATTAACCACAACTGATACGCCGCCACCATCACCGCAGCCACCCAGCCGACTGCATATGCTGCACCCAGCTGATAGCGAAACCCAACCAGCGCAAGAATCGCAAGCACCGCAGCCAGTGTTGCTGCGACCGCCGGTACATCGCGTTTACCAAACCAGATAGCTGTCGACTTCACACCGAGCTTTAGATCATCTTCGCGGTCGACCATTGCGTACATCGTGTCGTATGCCAGTGCCCACAAAATGGCAGCTGCATAAATAATCCAGCTAATGGCATCGATGCGACCTGTCTGCGCGGCACATACCATGGGTACCGCCCAGCCAAAAGCCAGCCCCAGTACCAACTGCGGCCAGTAGGTTACCCGCTTACTGAATGGGTACACTGCCGCCAATACAACACCGATAAATGACAGCGCAATAGTTAGCTGATTCATTGTCAGCACCAGCAGAAATGCACAAAATGCCAGCACCGCGGCAACCACCACCGCTTCACGCGGGCTGATCGCACCGGACACAATCGGGCGCTGTCGGGAACGCTCCACCGAACCGTCTATGTGTCGATCTGCATAATCGTTAATGGCACAACCGGCTGAGCGCATCAAAAAAGTGCCAATCAGAAAGACAGCCAGTACGGCAATGTTTGGGCGGCCGTCAGAGATTATCCACAGCGCCCACAGCATCGGCCACATCAGCAACAGCGAGCCGATCGGCTTATCAGCGCGAATCAGGCGTATGTAGTGACCGAATCGATCAGGTGTCAAAAAGGCTTGCATAGGCTGGCAGCTGCGTCACTATCCAAAGTTAAGGTTAATGCTAGTTTAGCTGTTGGACACAGCCATCACCATGGCAGGATACGATCCCGTTAAGGTTTAACGTAGTGTGACTTCCCGGTATTAAAAGGATTTGTCTCAACATTGCCATCACACCTGTCTATACTGACGCCGAAGACGCTCGAGAACTTTATTGATCGCGCTTCGTCATACCCAATCTATACGGTGCCGGTACCCGGCAATTCAACCGACAACCCACTGTTTTCAAGGAGCATACTTTGAGCTATCAGTACGATCTTATTGCCATTGGTGGTGGCAGCGGCGGTGTCGCCGCAACCCGGCGCGCCGCGCGACACGGTGCTAAGTGTGCAGTGGTTGAATATGATCGATACGGCGGCACGTGTGTAAATCGCGGTTGCGTACCGAAAAAAATCATGTGGTACGGCGCGCATATCGCCGACACACTGATCAACGCTAAAGGTTACAGCTTTGATGTCACCAACAATGGCTTCGACTGGCAGCAGCTGGTCACCGACCGTGAAAACTACATCAGGCGTCTGAACGGCATTTACGAAAAAAACCTCACCAAAGAAAATGTCGATATGCTCACCGGCCACGGTTCGCTGGTCGATGCCAACACCGTACAGG
>CAYZVB010000067.1:0-4713 GCA_964481315.1 uncultured Granulosicoccaceae bacterium | reverse complement strand
TTGGCGACAAAACCTACACCGCCGAGAGAATTCTGCTGGCACCCGGTGGCAAACCCACGGTACCTGCCGTGGACGGCGCAGACCTTGGCATTACATCGGACGGTTTTTTCGAACTGCAACAACAGCCGAAAAAAGTTGCTGTCGTCGGAGCGGGCTATATTGCGGTCGAACTGGCCGGCATGCTGCACTCACTGGGCAGTGATGTCAGCCTGATTATTCGAAAAGAACACTTTCTAAGAGAGTTTGACGATATCGTTGCATCAACTCTCACACAGACGATGCAGGATAGCGGCGTTAACATTATCAACAACACCTCTATCACCAGCCTTACCGGCAGCAGTGGCAATATCACTGTTAACACCCGCAGCAACGTCGACTCCAGTGAACAGCAACACGGTGCTTTCGACTGCGTGATATGGGCAATCGGACGCGACCCACTCAGCGGACCGCTAAACCTGCAAAACGCGGGCGTTACAACGGATGAACGAGGCTACATTCCAACCGATAAATGGCAGGCCACCAACATCGACAATATCTTTGCCATTGGTGATGTAACCGGTCGCGAGCAGTTAACACCGGTCGCTATCGCCGCCGGAAGACGCCTTGCAGAACGCCTGTATGCAGGGATGACTGATCGCCACCTTAATTACGACAACATCGCCTCAGTGGTGTTTAGCCACCCGCCCATTGGTGCAGTCGGATTAACTGAACGCGCCGCAAGAGAAAAGTACGGCGACACCATCAAGTGCTATCAGGCATCGTTTACGCCTATGTACCACGCGTTCACCACGCATCCGCAAAAAACCGCCATGAAACTGGTCGTGCAGGGGGAAGACGAAAAGGTGGTGGGTATCCACATGATTGGTGATGGTGTTGATGAAATGCTGCAGGGCTTTTCGGTAGCGGTAAAGATGGGAGCGACTAAAAAAGACTTCGACGATACTGTCGCTATTCACCCTACCAGCAGCGAAGAGCTGGTTACCCTGGTATAACGTTATGCCGCTACCGGTCACACCACGTGACCGGTAGACAGACCTAAACGTTAGTCGGATATCATTGCTCTGGCCTGACGGTAAGAGGCGCTCATGAAGTCGACCAGTTTCTCAAACTCTGCCTCTGACAGATCATTTAGCGAGTGATCGTCAGCAAATACCGCGGATAGTCTGTCGGCTCTGGATGGAACTTGTGATGTTTCCGCCGTTGTTGCTTTACTACTGACACCCAACTGTTCAAACAGGTTTTTAACTTCATTGCTGCCGAGCAACGACGAAAATGCCTGCGCCCATTCATCCGGGGGTGCTTTTCTACCGGTTTCTACGGCATCAATCGTTTCCTTCACAGGCTCGGCATGCTGCTGTTGGTTTTCAAGCGCACTTTCAAGCGCCGTGGCAAAACCGTCGATAGTGTACCCGGCGGTTTCGCGAAGTTCACGTAACCGCTCACCCACATCCCGAAGTATATCGTCAGCCTCATTTGCTGCTGACTGAGGGTTATCTGATGCGGAAGGGTTTTGTGAGTTGCGGCCGGTGTCGAATTCACGACTCAGGTCTGTGGCAAACTGAACAAAGCGCCCGAGCACCTCGGCCGCCTGTGCACCGGCTTTCTCAAATTGCTCGGCGGAATTTTGATTCACCATAAATACTCCCGGTTACTGGTTACCAGAGAATATGGGGACAAACTGACCGATTCTCCAGTCAGCAGATCTCTGCCAGCATTTTCTGCGGAAAACCGGCGATTCAGGCCTGCCGCTCAAATAAGCTTTTGTCGCCACTGATCAATCAGAAACCGCGCAATCGAGTCGGGCCGCGGCAACTTCGGCCCGGCAGATTCATCGCCCCATTGCCCAAACGCATCCAGGGATTTCGCGCTAAACCAATGTGCCTCGGCCAGTTCCTCAGGGTCAATTGTAATTTCCTCGGTTCGCGCCGTGGCAATAAAACCCAACATTATCGATTGCGGAAATGGCCACGGCTGAGAGGCCACATAGCGCACGTTTTCGACCACAATGCCGGACTCTTCCAGCACTTCGCGGGCAACGGCTGCCTCGAGGGATTCTCCGGTTTCAACAAAACCCGCAAGCGTTGAGTAAACCTGCAGAGGCCAGGCCGGACTGCGCCCGAGCAGACAATGCCGTTCGCCGGCCTCATCAATGCGCTCGACCAGCATAATTACCGCCGGGTCAGTGCGCGGAAACCATTGCCTGCCGCAATCGACAGACCGGCACTTCATCATATGACCGGCGCTGGCCAGATTAAGCGGGCTGCCACAACCGCTGCAAAAACGGGTTTGTCCCTGCCAGTGACTAATGCCGCGGGCATACGCCAGTGCCGCTGCCTGCTCTGCAGGAAGCACCGGGCCAATGGTCCGCAAATCGACAAACTGATACTGTTTATCTAACTCGCACCATAAACCCGCCTGTGCTTCATCACAGGTGACCGAAAATATCGCGGTGCCATTCTGCATACCGAGAAAGGTTCGGTTACTGTGCAGCGCCGGAAGATCCGCCGGAAGCATGGCACGCGTCATCATGACTGCGGTGTTTAGATGTGTATTTATCAGGTTTTGCAGCTGAAATACCGGTATCACAACCGTGTTACCGGCCTGCCATAGTGACTCTATTTCACTGTCTGCCCGACGAAGTTGATCGGCCCGATCAAGACTTGATCCTGTGTAGTGCAGCAACGCATTCGCCCTCATCGCGTAGGTGTCTGCAGCCTAACCCAGAGCTCAGTGCAGTTAAAATCTTTTTCGCTAACCCGTTCAACAGGGGCTTCAACAAATTCGCTGCTAAAAAGCCACACCGACAAATCCGGTCAGGGAATCACCACTGACAATATCTGCATCCTGCAGACGCGGGGTGTAATTAATACCCGTGTAACGCACCCCCAGACGTAAACCCTGTCCACTGCCGCGACGGTAACCCCCGGCCCTGATGGCATACTCCAGTGTGTAACCAATTGCGTGGTCGAACTCTACATCGCCCTCACAGATCGAATTGATATCGCAGCTGTAGCCAACTGATGTATGCGCAGTAACACCAACGCCAAAGTCATGTGCACCAAAGCGTCTTAACATAGTGAGATCAAATCGCAACCGGTCAAATAACGAACTGCCATTGCCGCGACTGGTGCCGTCAAACTGATAACCACCGGTCAGTCGCAGGTCAGTGTCCTGATCGACAGACAAATTTAACCCGGCTTCGAGCAATAACCCGCCGCCACCGTATATTTTGTCAGTAAAACCGAAGTTGTCTTCAAAACGGCCGACTTCATCACCACCAAAACCTAACCCCAGGCCAAGATAGGTAGACAGGTACGGCTGGCGCCACTGGTTTTGTTTATAACCGCCATGGCGATGATCGGTGTCGCGGTGATGCGGCTGGTGACGCGGCTCAAGATGATTGGCACCGACCACCGAAAATAGCACCGGGAAAAATGAAAGAAATACGATGTAGACAATTCGTTTACAGGCAGGGTTTAACATATTCAGCTCACAGTCCGTTTAAAGAAAAACTCATTGAAAGAACGCTTGAAGTGAATTGTTGTTCCACCCACCTGAACTCGTTCTGTCCGCATGTACCACCAATCATGCAAATAAACTTCACCGGGCCAATCTGTTGAGTTAGCGTAAATAGTGCTATAACCGGAACTCCGTCAGACAGGTGAGTGTGCTATGTGCGGCCGAATGAATATCTCAGATCATGAAGGCATACAGTGGTTACTGGAACAACTGGGCCTGACGCTTCCTGAAGACAAGTTCACACCGAAATTCAATGTCTCGCCAACAGCCGCGCTATGGGGCGTTGGTATAGTGCGCCATGCAATAACACTGGAACCCATGCAGTGGGGTTATATACCACCATGGGCAAAAGAAGGTGTATTTAAAAAGCCGCTATTCAATGCGCGCAGCGAAACCATCTGGGAAAAGCCGTCGTTTAAAAACCTCATAAGACGTTACCGCGCCATCGTACCAGCAAACGGCTTCTACGAATGGTCACGCAAGGGCAAAGAAAAAGACGCACATTACATCAGCCTTGGAAACCAGCCGGCCATGGCGCTGGCATCGATTGTACAAACACATCCAGATGGTTACCTGCAATGCTGCCTGATCACCACTGAAGCCACAGATCAGATGCAGCAAATTCATCATCGGCAACCGGTGATAATCCCACCCGATAAAGTCGAAGAGTGGCTAACCAATGATGACAAGGATTTTTTAAACGACTGCATGGCTCCGCCTGACGACCAGCACTTCGACATTAAAAAGGTCAGCGGGTATGTGAACAACTCCAGACACGAAGGCCCCGAATGCCTCACGGAGATCTGAGCGGAGAGATACCCACATGGTGATAACAGGCATATTGGATCGCTTTAGCGGATTTTATCTTTTATTTCCCTAATAGTTGCACTGGTACTCAAAAAACACGCCGTGACTTTATGTTGCGAAGCAACGGCCGCTGTCCGTCCAACGCTTAAATCGACACACGCTCGAATCTACCTGCCGCATGGTTATTACCGGAAAAAACCCGATTGTTCTGAATGTTGTGCTGACGCTACTGTGTGCGTCTGCACTTGCTGTGCTGACCATACACAACGCTGAAAGCAGCACCGGGCTTGTGGCAGTTGCGATTGTGCTTACTCTTTTCCTGAGTCAGCTCATGCTCGCACGACACCACGCCCGTCAGTTACAGCGAACCGATCGATACCACCGTCT
>CAYZVB010000066.1:18876-19267 GCA_964481315.1 uncultured Granulosicoccaceae bacterium | reverse complement strand
CACCTTTGCGGTTTTTGATTGCGGTGAGGTGTGCCAGCGCACGCGATACTGATCGAGCATTGCGGTACTTAAAAAGGCAAACAGGGCGGTGACTTCAATTAGATCGGCGACTGAGTCGTCGACGCCGAGTGACGCCTGCACGAAAGAAGCGCCAACGTTGACATACGAAATTAAAAACGCTGCCAGCAGAATACCAACAGGATGCAGCCGCCCCAGAAAGGCTATTACTATCGCGGCAAAGCCAAAGTTTTCGAGGTAGTTTTCAGCCTGAATTAACTTGCCGGTTTCGGCCGTAAGATAAACAGCGCCGGCAAGCCCCGCAGTGGCACCCGAAATAACAAACGATAACCATACGGTGTTGTTTGGCGAAAAGCCTGCAAAGCGTTCGGCA